>JACQIA010000002.1 GCA_016198705.1 Candidatus Aenigmatarchaeota archaeon | reverse complement strand
GGAGAGTCGAGGGTTATTTTTAAAATTGATAAAGTGTCTGGAACTATTAAAAGCTTAAATTTAAAATAATTTAAATAGAAGAAGTTAATTTATTTCAAGGTGATTACAAATTCCAGAAATCATGCCAGAGTACATGGGATATGATAGAACAATAGCAGTTTTTAGTCCAGATGGGCGGCTTTTCCAGGTCGAGTACGCGAAAGAAGCGGTCAAGAGAGGAACAACATGTGTAGGTGTAACGTTTAAAGATGGAATAGTTTTGGCCAGCATTAAGCCTAACACTTCATTAATGGTTTCTTCTTCATCAGAAAAAATTTTCCAAGTAGACGAACATATAGGCGTGGTTGCTGCTGGTCTTCTTGCAGATGCCCGTGTGCTGGTAAACCAAGCTAGAGTTAGGGCTCAAGTAAATAAAATCACATATGAAGAGCCGATTGATATATGGGGCATAGCTAGATTGTTTGGCGACAGGATGCAGATATCCACTTTATATGCAGGTCTCCGCCCTTTTGGTGTTACTTTGTTAGTAGGTGGCGTGGATAAGACCGGGATGCATCTTATAGAATCTGACCCTTCTGGCATGCTGTTTGAATGGAATGCCTATGCAATAGGCAGAGGTGCTGTGTTGGCAAACAAGATATTGAAGCAAAGATGGAAGAAGGATTTGCAGGAAAAGGATGCATTAGAATTGGCTGTTGATGTTATTGCTAAAACGGAAAAGGACAAAAAAGAAGGTTCTATTGATTTGGCAGTTGTAAAAAAAGACGGTAAGTTCAAAAAAATAGCTGAAGATGAGAATAAAAAGCTGGCAAAATAATAACTATTTAAATGCTTCTTTAGTAGTATATTTGGAGATAGAGAGAAATTAAGTGATGTCTTGTCGGTTAGTTTAGATAAGGCCGTTACTAGTAGACTCACAGTTTCTGGCCAGAAATTTGAAATCTTGGTTGATCCAAACAAAGCTTTAGAGTTTAAGAAGGGAGCTAATATAGACATGAGTGAAATTTTAGCCTATCCCGCGATATATAGGGATGTAAGAACTACTGATATGGTTCCTGAGAAGGATCTGCAAAAAACTTTTGGCACTACTGATGTTTTTAAAATTGCAGCAAAAATAATCAAGGAGGGAGAATTGCAGTTAACCACAGAACAAAGAAGGCAGATGGTTGAACAAAAGAAAACTCAAATAGCAACATTAATATCTAAAAGGGGAATAAACCCTCAGACAAATACACCGCATCCTCCTCAAAGAGTTCTAAATGCAATGGACCAAGCTGGTGTAAATATAGATCCTTTGATAGATGCAGAACTTCAGATAGACAAAATTATAAAAGCGATTAAACTGATTTTGCCTATAAAGTTTGAGAAAGTTGTATTGCAAATAAAAATACCCCCGCAATTTTCTGGAAAAGTATATCCAATTTTAAAGACGGCTGGCAATGTACAACAAGAGCAGTGGCTGAATGATGGAAGCCTGCAGGTGAATATAGAAATGTTAGCTGGCATGCAGGAAGAGATATTTCAAAAAATTTCCGGCATCACACATGGTAGTTTTGAATCTAAGATTATAAAGAAGGAGGCTATCTGATGGCTGAATATAGGGATGTAGTTATACCAGGCGAAAAAATTGATGGCAGGAAAGGCAGGAAATTGGGTAATGGCGTTTATCAGGAGGGGGAGATTATTTTTTCAAAATTTGTAGGGGTGCCAAGGATTGATGAAAATGAAATTTCTGTCATACCTCTATCAGGAGTTTATCTGCCAAACATGGGTGATAAGGTAATCGGAATAGTGGAAGGAGTTGAGATTTCTGGCTGGTTAGTTGATATTAATTCCCCTTATGCCGCATTCTTGCCTATTGCTGAGGCTGTGGATGAGTTTGTGGATATGGCTAGAACCGACATAAGCAGATACTTTGATGTTGGCGATATTGTTTTTTGCAGATTGTCAAAAGTTACAAAAAATAAAACTGTACAAGTGAGTATGAGGGATCCTTCGGCAAGGAAGCTGTATGGCGGGATAATAATTAAAGTCACCCCAACCAAGATTCCAAGGATAATTGGCAAAGCTGGAAGTATGATAAGTTTGATAAAAAACAAGACCAAATGCGACATCTATACAGGCCAAAATGGCGTTATTTGGATAAGAGGAGAAGATAAAGCTAAAGCAATAGAAGCCATATTGACGATAGAAAAGGAATCCCATACTATGGGGTTGACAGAAAGGATTGAAAGTCTGTTGGGTGTTTGAAATGAAAGAAGAAAAATTGATGGTTGATGGCAAGAGAATTGATGGTAGGCTTCCGGAGCAATTGCGAGATATAAAAATGAAATTAAATGTAGTGACAAGAGCAAATGGTTCTGCGGAAGTAAAATTTGGGAAGACTACTGCGATTGCATCTGTACATGGACCGAGAGCTTTGTTTCCTAGATATTTGCAAGAATCTGGCACTGGAATCTTGAGAATTAGGTATAACATGGCGCCTTTTTCTGTAAATGACAGAAAATCTCCTGGCCCAGATAGAAGGAGCACAGAAATATCGAAAGTTATAAGGTTGGCATTAGGACCTACAATTTTCTTGGAAGATTTTCCAAAAATTACTATAGATGGTTTTGCTGAAATTATAGAAGCTGATGGAAGTACAAGAGTAACTGCGATTAATGCGCTTTCGTTGGCTTTAGCTGCTGCCGGCATACCGATGGAAGATCTGGTTGCATCATGTTCTGTTGGAAAAATTGATGGCACGCTGGTTGTGGATTTAAACGGCAAAGAGGATAACAATTCTGAGGCGGACATGGCCTTTGCTATGCTGCCAAATAAAGGAGTTATAAGTTTGCTGCAGATGGACGGAGCTTTAACAAAGAAGGAAGTATTGAAACTTTTACAGTCGGCAAAAGAGTCATGCATGAAAATTTATGAAATGCAGATTAAGGTTTTGAAGGATTTTTACAAGGGTGAATAGATGGAAGAACTGTACGCACTAGAACTCATACATAAAGGCAAGAGAATAGACGGAAGGAAGTTTGATGAATTCAGAGCTATAGAAATTTCTACAAATATCATTAGTACTGCAGAAGGTTCTGCAAAAGTAAAATTTGGTGAGACGGAAGTCATAGCTGGCGTGAAAATTGGTACAGGAAAGCCATTTCCAGACACACCAGATAGAGGCATACTTATAGTGAATACAGAATTTACTCCGATGGCGTCGCCGGAATTTGAAGCGGGTCCCCCTAGTGAGAATGCTGTAGAATTGTCGAGAATAGTTGATAGGGGCATTAGAGAATCGGATGCTATAGAACTTGATAAATTATGCCTGGTGGAGGGAGAGAATGTGTTCTCTACTTTTGTAGATATACATATAATCAACCATCATGGAAATTTACAGGATGCTGCATCCTTAGCAAGCATAGCTGCACTTCGAAATGCAAGATTGCCAAAATTGGAAAACGATAAAATAGTTAGAGGTGAATATGACAAACCATTGCCTGTTGCATTTACTCCAATAAATATAACAGTTTCCAAAGTGGGAGATAATTTTATATTGGATCCAAACTATGACGAGGAGAAAATTTTGGATTCAAAACTCAGCATATCAGTTAGAGACGACGATAAGATATGTGCTTTGCAAAAACAGGGCGTAAATGAAATTAAATTTGAAGATATTGAGAGAATGTTGGATACTGCTATTGAAAAAAGTAAAGAATTGAGGAAACTGGTTTGATGTCCATAAAATTTCTTACAAAAAAGATAAAATTGTCGAAGATAGGTAAAATTAGAACTGCTCCGAGATGGGCGGATATAAGAAAATTCGGTTTGAAGAGAGCGAGAAGCAGAAGACTAACTGTTGACAAAGTTAAGAGATGGAGAAGAATCAGGTTAAGGATCTAGTTTGAAACCATGCATGGCTTGCCAGATTTGCATTCTGTTGAAATAGGATATTTATTTTGGCAAAGCCCAAATACTCTAACTAAATCCAGCGGGCCAACTGGCTGTATGTTAAGTGTAGAAGCATTCCCTTCACCTGGTTTTATTGTTGTGTTTACGTAAAATGGTCCCGCTCTTGTTGTATTACCCAGAGCAATTGCCTCTATACTTATATTGGTTAAACCTTCAGTACCGGTTTCCAATGCATACGTAATATTCACCTGTCCAGAACTGCGTCTAACCTCCTTTACAACCAATGTCGAACCAACACACTGTGCCTGTAAACTAGCTTGTTCGCCAATAATTTCTGTTTGTGTTCTAGTAGTCGAAGTTATCCAAACAGATACTATACCAGCTATTGACACAGTAAACCCTATTAAAAGCACTACTGCTACTATTGGAGAAAGTCCTTTCATAATTATTCATTTGTATTTTTAATAAATAAACTAAGCGATTGGCTTAACTGCCTTTCATGCAGGGCTGGCCTGACTTACATTCACCAATCACTGAAACCGAGCTTTGACAGAATCCTCTTGCAGAAACTAACTCGGGAGGGTAATTGGCTGGCGAAACTTGGATAACTCTAGTTTCTCCGGGACTGACGGTTCCTGTAGAAGTATTGGCTTGAAGTGAACCCCTTGCACCTACTTCTGCTGTAATGTTAGATAAAATTTCTGTACCACTCTCATATCTTACTGTCACATTTACAAAACCATTCCCGGCGCCGGAGGGATATCGAACTTCGATGACAGCAAGCGATGAGGCTGCACATTTCACCTGCTTTTCAGTTCCGCTGCTCACTATAGTTGTCTGTGTTGATGCTAAGGTGGATAGCCATGTTATTACTATCCCGCCTAAAGCCACTGTAAAGCCTACTAACAAAACTACAGCTATTAATGGGGAGATAGCTTTCATGTACTCTCTTTATAAAGTTTGTGGGATTTAGCTTAAATATCTCCGGGCATAAACTTAAAGACATGGAAACTATTCTAACTATAAACTTGAGAAAGCAATTGGTGAAAACACCTAAATGGGATAGAAGCGATGCTGCAACTAAAATTTTAAAGGAAATTCTAAGGAAAAAAACTAAAGCCGAGAAAGTAAAAATCAGCAAAGGCTTAAACGAATTTATATGGAAATTTGGGATTAAAAATCCGCCAACCAAGGTGAGAGTTAAGATAACCACAACAGATAAATTGGTGACTGCGGATATCATGAGCTAAATAACTTTTATTCACTATTCATTCCCAACTGCTCAAATGGCATTTACCGCAGTAGAATCTTATTTTTCCATCGGTCTGCTTATGCTGAGCAAGAAAAGTGTCGCTACATCTAGGGCAATTTTTATTAGCTCTTGTTAAATTACCGTCAACCTTGAAATATTCATGCTGCTTTACTGGTTTGTGCTTCAACATGTTCACCTTCTTTCGCTTTAATTTCAATTCTTGGCTTTTCTTTCAATATCTTTAATTTTATCAAGGATTCAGAAATGCCTTTTTTGGTAAAAATATAATCTATCACTACTTGGCTTTCTTCAACAGAATTGCTGCCTGCAACAGTCTTTATAATTTCTGCCTTTGTCGGAGTGGGCGCTTTAGGATGGTTTATTACCAAAGATATTTCTTTCCTTTTTAAAAAGGGATTGTCTTTCTCTTTCACAATAGATAATTCCATATTAACCAACATATAATGCGTAACTACCAGGCTCTAAGATATTCAGCAATTTTGCTATTTCAGAGTTCGTATCAATGACTATCGCTAAGCCTTTCCAGCTTGTTGACAAATTTGTTGATTTGCACACTGGGCATACTTTTTCTGTTGTGAATCTTCTGCAATTTCTGCAAACCTGTTTCTTCTTTGCCATTCTATCACTTCTTTTTCTTTTTCTCAGCTTCTATCCACGCGACAGAGCCTAACCCGGTTTGGCGCATAGTCAAACCAACTTTGTTTTGTTCGGTGAATGAAACGGAGATTATTCTCGCCTTTACCTTATCCCCTTCTTTCAAAGTTCTTTTTGTTTCTTTTCCAAGAAACACAGAGTTCTTATTGTCATAGCTCACAAAATCATCCATCAATTGGGAGATATGTATTAACCCGTCCATAGGGCCGATTCTTACAAAAGAACCGTATTCTGCATTATCAACTACCTCGCCATGCACAAGTTCGTGCAGTTCTGGCTTGTATGTCAATAGTTTGAAAGTTGCCATGTAGTACACACCAGGATCATTAGCCATTATTTTACCCTCGCCTACTTTTTCTATATCGATTACCGAAAGGATAATGCCTACTCTTGGGTCTAAGATACCCACCAGTTTTTCCTTTATTGATTGCTTTACAGATTCTTTGAGGTTGGATGTAAATTTCTCTGGCGGAACTCTAATTCTGTCTGATACGGTTGTTATGCGATACATAATTTTCAACTCTATATAGCAAAACTAACAAAGAGTGTAGCAAAAATTAGTGAAATTGTATTTAAAACCTTTATCAATGGGTTCAAACTTGGACCGGCGGTGTCCTTGCTTGGATCGCCTACAGTATCACCTACAACAGCAGCTTTATGTGCATCAGAACCTTTGCCACCAAATGCTCCTGTTTCAATGTACTTTTTGGCATTATCCCACGCAGCACCTGCATTACTGAATGTTAATGCCAATAGCAATCCTGTAACTATACTACCAGCTAGCATCCCGCCTAATGCTTCTGTACCCAAAATAAATCCAACAACTATTGGCGATAAAACTGCCAGCATACCTGGCAGTGTCAACTCCCGTAAAGCCGCTTGAGTACTTATGTCAACAGCCTTTCCATAGTCGGGTTTGGCTTTACCTTCCATCAATCCTTTTATAGTTTTAAATTGTCTTCTGACTTCTTCGACCACAAGCATTGCCGCATTTCCAACAGCTTTCATCAAAAATGAAGAAAATAGAAATGGTATAGCGCCGCCGATGAATAAACCTGCTACGACTTTGTCAGAGAGAATGTTGATTGTTTGTAAATTCACAGCTTCTGAATATGCAGCGAATAAAGATAATGCGGCTAGTGCGGCTGAGCCGATTGCGAATCCCTTGGTCACAGCTTTAGTTGTATTGCCTACGGCGTCCAGTGCGTCTGTGATCTTTCTAACTCTCACTGGCAATTTAGACATCTCTGCAATTCCTCCAGCATTATCCGTTATCGGTCCATAGGCATCAATAGCCACAATCATACCTGTTACTGAAAGCATGCCTAAAGCAGCTATAGCAATGCCATAAACACCACCGAAATAATAGGATGCCAAAATTGCTGCAACAATGACCAAGATGGAAGGTGCTGTACTTTGGAGTCCAAGAGCTAATCCTGATATAATGTTTGTCGCTGCTCCTGTTGTAGCAGATTTTGCAACTTCTCTTACTGGCTTGCGTTCTCTAGAAGTGTAGTATTCAGTGATCATGCTAATCAACACTGTAGCTATCAAACCTGTTAATGCTGCGAAAAATAGATTTATGCTATTGAAGAAATATACTGTGGTAAGGTAGAATAAAATTGCGGAAATTATTGTAGTGCTTATCAAACCTTTGTTCAAGGCCGCCCATATGTCGTTATTTTTTCCAAGTCTAACGAAGAATGTTCCTATGATTGATGCAAAAATTGCCGTCGCACCTATGACTAAAGGAAAGATTACACCGTTAGTTATGGCTACACCCAAAAGCATTGAAGCAATCAACGCAACCGCATAAGACTCGAACACGTCTGCAGCCATGCCTGCACAATCCCCGACATTATCCCCGACATTATCAGCAATAACAGCTGGGTTTCTTGGATCGTCTTCTGGTATTCCCTTCTCAACCTTACCAACCAAATCAGCACCCACATCTGCAGCCTTGGTATAAATGCCACCGCCAACTCTCATGAACAAGCTTATTAAACTAGCGCCAAACCCAAATCCGATTATAAGCTCAGGTTTACCAAACAAAATAAATAAAGCACTCACGCCTAACAAACCCAGTCCAACAACCATCATGCCTGTTACTGCACCGCCTTTAAACGCAAGCGATAAAGCTTCTTTCAAACCTTTACTTGCAGCATGAGCAACTCTTGAATTGGTTTTAACAGAAATATTCATTCCCATCCAACCAGCGAGTGCAGACATGATAACACCAAAAATAAAAGACAGCATAGCCTCAACCCCTATGAAATAGAGCGCTGCAGAAAGTATCAGCACTACAGGGATCAATGTTTTGTATTGCCTCTTCAAATATGCATTAGAACCTTGTTGGATTGCCTTGGATATTTCTTTCATCTTTTCTGTTCCAGCATCCTGCCTCATTATATCTTGTGCCAATACAACAGAAAAGAAAACCGCCAACAGACCAGCTAAAATTGCGAGTTCTAACATTAAGCCTCAACCTATAGCTAAATGTTTTCTTGCCCTTAAATATATAGTTTTCATTCCTTTTTGCTTCAATTTTTGCCGTAATTTTCCATCATTGGTTGCAATTAGAAAGTTGCCAGCTAATGCTAGTAAATTTTTATCTACATCACCAACAACATCTAAAATCTTTATCTTGTTGGCTGTAATTAACAGCAATGACAATTTTGCGTATTTCCCATGTTTCGCTTTTTTGGATAAAAATTCAAGCTCGTTCAGTGTTTTGTTCAAAATACACAATTCTACAGGCTCGGAAACTAAATCCTGCACATCTGCCAGGTCTATTCGAAACTTGCATAAGTCCATAATGAAATTGGTGTCCAGCAAAATTTTCATAAGTTATTATTTATTGCTATGTTTAATTGAATGTGACTGGAGCACTTATAAAGCGAATAGATAAACATTTATAAAGGGGAACATATAATATTTTTAAAGATGCTTATGAAAAAGGGTGTTTCTACAGTAATAGCGACTCTTTTGATGCTTGTGATAACTATAGCATTGGTAGGTTTTGCTTATACATACATTACAGGAACTACAACTGCCAGAACTGGTGTAGTTTTGGGTCTTATTAAATCAAGCTGTGTTGGTGATTCAATAACTGTTGGTGTCAGGAATGAAGGAACTGCACCTAGTGGAGATATAACTGTATCGGCTACACAGCCTGATGGAACTACTGCTGCCGGTTCTTGTACAATTGCATCTGTAAATCCCGGACTTTCTGGTGAATGCACGGCCAATCGAGCCATTGGAGGGACAGGAACTAACTCATTAAGCGTAAGTGCAGCTGGAGCAGCGCCAGCTAGTGGAACAGTATTTTGCTCGACTGCAGGCGTATAAAGATTGCAGTACTTAAAAAGTGATAATATGAAAAAAGGTATATCAACCGTAATAGCGACTCTTTTGATGCTTGTGATAACTATAGCTTTGGCTGGTTTTGCTTATACTTATCTTAGCGGTGTTGTAAGTTCGAGAACTGGTGTGGTTTTAGATATTCTTGATGCAACGTGTGCTGGAGATGATATAGATATTACTGTTAGGAATGAAGGTACATCTCCAAGTGGTACTGTCACAGTAAGTGCCACAGATTCTGCTGGTGTTGCTGCAGGAAGTTGTTCCATAACTAGCATAGCTCCTGGGACTTCAGGAGCTTGTCCTGACGATGCTGATACCGATACTACAGTTGGTTTAGATAGACCAAACGCTGCTACAATTGGAACCTATAGATTAAGAGCATCTGCAACTGGGGCTTCACCAGTGACTGGAAGTGCATTTTGTTCTACTGCTGGTGTTGCTGCTTAAGCTGTAATAGCATAACCTACTAGTCTCCATCTTCCATCTATCTGCCTGGATATTGCTACCTTTTCTTTTTCTTCCACGCAAACCGGTATTTTCAACTTCATTTCTATAGTTTCTTTCTTAACACTGGATACAGTTCCAACCGACCTTGCAGTCCCCACATTAATTAAAATTATTTCATTTACCTTAACATTCGACGCATCAGCCCTATTTAGAAAGGTTATTTTAAGCGAGATGGTTTCTTTTGATTCTGGCATCTTATTTGGCAAACCCACGACATTGCCAACTAAAGAATCAGATTTTGTTAAAGACGGGTCTAATGTCGTCATCAAGCCCAAAAGACCACCTGCGCCAGCAACATCAAGATTTATTCCAGCCTTCTTCAAACCAACTATCTTTGCAAATAACGGTTGATACTTATTCCCGATCTTCACACCCGGTCTTATTTCTACTTTTTCGCCTACAGAAAACTTACTAGATAATATTGCCCCTCCAAGTATTCCACCGACCAATTTTTCAGGTTTTGCCCCTGGCTTGTTTATGTCAAAACTTCTAGCAACAAGCATTTTAGGCTCGTTTGATTCTCCTCTATTGGGAGTGGGAATAAATTTTTCCATTGCTTCCAAAACCACATCTATGTTTGTTTTGTATTGGGCGGATACAGGAATAATTGGCGCTTCTTCCAATATACTTCCTCTTACAAAATCTTTTATTTCTTCGTAGCTTTTCAAAGCCCTTTCTTCTGAAACCGTATCAATCTTATTTTGTATAATTATAGCATTTTTGATTTCTGCTATTTCTAAAACAGCTAAATGCTCTTTTGTCTGCAGTTGGGGACATTTTTCGTTGGCTGCAATTACGAATAATACACCATCCATCAAACTTGCTCCTGTCAGCACTGTTGCCATCAATGTCTCATGCCCTGGTGCATCTACGAAACTTATCGTCCTAATTATTTCAGAATCAGAAAAACAATAAGGGCATTTGTTAGTAGTAGAATACCTATTGCATTTTATACATCGGTAGATGGTTGCATCAGCATAACCTAGGCGAATGGTTATTCCACGCTTCAATTCTTCTGAATGGGTTAATGTTATTTTACCAGTAAGTGCCGCAACTAAGCTTGTTTTACCATGGCTTACATGTCCCAAAGTACCTATGTTACATTCTGGTACCATTTTTGGATTGATTTCTTTTAATTTGTCCACCCCAATGTTAAAATTTAGAATAGTAAAGAAAGAGTTTAAGCTTTAGCCTCTTTCGGCTGTTCAATTTTCTGCTCTTTTGGTTTTTCTGCAACTTCTTTCGCTTCTTTCTGTTCGGCAGGTTTTTCTTCTTTGGCTTCACTCTTGGTTGCAGGCTTTGCCTCAGGCTCTTTTTTAGCTTCAGCATGCTTTTCTTCTTTTTTCTCTGCAAGTTTCTCCTGCTTTGTCTCATCCTTCTTCTCTTTAAGTTTCATCGGCACTAACTCTTCCAAAGATTTTTCTCCTTTTTTGGTCACTTTGACATTTATCTGTGTTATGTCTGTGGATACAGAATCGCCTCGCACGGTCTTTCTTTTTCTCTGCCCCTTTATTTTTGGATGAAACCCAGGGGGGCTATTAAGCAAAACCCTTTTCTTGACAGAGCCTTTGACTGACGGGTGCATTGGAAATCCATCTTTATCAGTCCCGCCAGTAATCTGTAAACTATAACCGTGTAAATCGAGGATATCGCCTGGGAATTCGTCACCGATTTTTTTGTTGACCAAAGAAATAGCTTTGGCCTGGTCTACTTCCTTCTGGAATGATTTTTTAGTAGAAGGTTCGGAAATTACAAATTTAAAAGCTGCCATATTTTCTGTATTTGGGTGTAATAGTTATTTAAGGTTTGTCAATGGCCAGAATTTTTGTCCAAAAGCAACTTAATCTTGGGAATGTTGGGAACATATAAACTATAAGGATTTGCATTATAAAATTTAATTTTAATTGGATACGTATGGCAAAAGAATTTGTAGTGACACCATGGGAAGTAAAGGGTGACATAGATTATGATAGGTTGATAAAACAGTTCGGTGTCAAACCTCTTGACGAGGTTATTTTGAAGAGATTGGAAAAACTTGCTGGTAAACTGCATTATTTTCTCAAGAGGAAGATATTCTTTGCACACATGTATTTTGATTCTATTTTAGATGATGTGGAAAAGAAAAAGAAATTCTATCTTTACACAGGCAGAGCACCTTCTGGACCGGTTCACTTAGGTCATCTAATTCCATGGATATTCTGCAAATGGCTGCAGGAGAATTTAGACGTCCCTTTGCTATTCCAAATACCAGACGAAGAAAAGTTTTTCTTCAAGGAAGGCTTGACTTTAGAGGATACGAAAAAATGGGCTTATGAGAACATACTCGATATTGTTGCAGTAGGTTTTGATCCAAAGAAAACAAAAATATTTTTAGATACAGAATACGCAGGCCATATGTACAAATATGCGTGCTTAGCAGCAAAGAAAACTACATTGTCTACTGCTAAAGCATTATTTGGATTTACAGATTCCAACAATCTGGGCGAATTATTTTACACAACCATGCAGTCAGTACCAGCATTCTTGCCAACTGTAATCGAAGGTAAAACTACACAATGCTTAATTCCATGCGCCATAGATCAAGATGTTCATTTCCGATTGACAAGAGATATAGCACCAAAGATTGGATATTCTAAACCAGCAACAATACTTTGCAGGTTTTTGCCAAGCTTAGCAGAAGGAGGGAAAATGTCTACATCGATAGAAAATACAGCAATTTTCACTAATGACAAGCCTGAGCAAGTTAAAAATAAAATTTTAAGATATGCATTCTCGGGAGGCAGGGATACTGTAGAAGATCATAGGAAAAAGGGTGGTATGCCGGATGTTGATGTATCATATCAATATTTAACATACTATCTTGAAGATGACAAAAAACTAAAACAAATTTATGAGGATTACAAATCGGGAAAAATGTTGACTGGCGAACTAAAGGAATTAACGATTGAAGTAATAAACAAATTTTTGAAGGAACACCGAAAGAAAAAAGATAAGGCTAAAGATCATATAGAGAAGTTCATGTTGAGAGATTAATATGTCTAAAGAAATCTACTACAGGTTGACACAAGAAGGTAAAGACTATTTAGAAAAAGGTCTGCCAGAAAAAACTCTAGTAGAATTTCTGAATAACAACCCCAAGAAATCCATCAAGATAGAGAAAGCAATTGCACATGTAAAGAATTTTTCTATTGGTTTAAAGTGGGCGATGGATAAAGGCTGGATTGATAGAGATCATGATGAAATTTTTCTTGTTAAGATGCCTGTAGATATACATGAACAAAAAGCTCTAGAAAGAATAGCTAAAAATGAAAGTGTAGACGACAAATTGTTGGAAACATTGCTCCAAAGAAAATTAGTTGAGAAGGCTGTAATTGGCGATGTGGACAAACTGATTGGCAAAGAGATAACAAACCTTACATCTGAATTATTGAAAACTGGAATTTGGAAACAAGTTAAATTCAAGTCCTATAATGTAGAAATCACGGGAAAGAAAATCTATACAGGCAAAAGACAACCTTACAATCAATTTTTAAAGCAAGTAAGACAGAAGTTGGTTGAATTGGGCTTTGAAGAAATGGCTGGTCCGCTGATTGAAACTGAGTTTTGGAATTTTGATAGTCTTTATCAGCCGCAAAACCATCCTGCAAGAGATTGGACGCAGACATATCAATTAAAATATCCAAAGTTTGGAAGTATAAATAAAAAAATCGCTGAGAATGTCAAGAAAGCACATGAAAAGGGCATAGCTGGCAGCAGTGGTTGGGGATATAGATGGGATCCTAGAAAAGCTATGCAATTAATGCCTAGGGCACATGGTACTGCACTATCAGCGAGGACGTTAGCAGACAAACCGAAAATTCCAGGGAAGTATTTTGCAATGGTTAGGTGTTTTAGACCGGATATCATAGATGCTACGCACGGAGTTGAATTTAATCAAACTGAAGGTATAGTGCTTGATGAGAGCTTGAATTTCAAACATTTGCTCGGGATTTTAAAGATGTTTGCGATTGAAATTGCTGGAGCTGAAAAAGTAAAATTTTTACCAGATTACTATCCATTCACGGAAATTTCATGCCAACTGTCAGCATTGCATCCTAATCTAGGGTGGATTGAATTTGGTGGTTCTGGAATCTTTAGGGAAGAATTAACTAATCCTCTAGGTGTAGATGTGCCAGTTTTAGCATGGGGTATTGGTATTGACAGGTTAGCGATGTTCAAACTAAATTTGCAGGATATACGCCATTTATTTAGCCAAAATTTAGAGTGGTTAAGAAATCAAAAAGTGATGTGAATGCCGAAAATAGAAGTTTCTTACAAAGATTTGTGTAATTTGGTAGGAAGAAAGCTTTCTGTAGAGGAACTGAAAGATGCTATATTATTTGCGAAGGGAGAGATCGATGCAGTAGATGGAGATCTATTGAAAATTGATGTAAAAGACACCAACCGGCCAGATTTGTGGTCTGCTGAAGGAATAGCAAGAGAAATTCAAGGCAGATACACGAAAAATGTTGGCTGTCCTAAATATTCTGTTGGAAATTCTAATGTCGTTATCAAAGTGGATAAGAAGATGAAAAGTGTTAGGCCATACACAGTTTGTGTGGTCGCTAGAAATTTAAAATTAAATAAGGAAGCGTTGTCGCAACTAATCCAATTACAAGTAAAAGTCGACCAAACGTTCGGCAGAAATAGGAGGGAGTTTTCATCAGGATATTACGATTTAGATAAAATAAAATCCCCCATAAATTTCACTACGGTAAAGCCTGACGGCATAAAATTTGTACCGCTAGAATTCCGAGAAGAATTAACACCTAAGGAAATTTTAGAAAAACATCCAAAAGGTAAAGAATTTGGACATTTGTTAGCTGGATATAAAGAGTATCCGATTTTCATAGATGCAAAAGGTGAAGTTCTTTCAATACCGCCAATAATTAATTCCAATAATTCAGGCCAAATTACTGAGAAAACTAAAAATATATTTTTGGAATGTTCTGGTTTTAACCTGAAGTTTTTGCTCCCGGCTTTGAATGTAATGGCTTGCGCTTTAGCTGATAGAGGGGCAAGAATAGAGACAGTCAAAGTTGCTTATCCGGATAAAACAATCGTACCACCAGATTTAACACCCAGAAAATCATCTGTAGATATAGAATATTTGAATAAAATTTCTGGGTTGCATTTGAATGAGAAACAAATAACTAATTTGCTGGGGCAAGCCAGGTATGATGCAAAAATAAAAGGAAGTAAAATAGAAGTTGTGTACCCAGCTTATAGACAAGATATAATGCATCAAAGGGATGTTGTTGAGGATGTGATAATTTCTTTTGGGTATAACAAAATTGAGCCTGTAACTCCTAAACTTCCTACAGTTGGGAGTGAAAGTGAAATAGAAAAATTATCGGGCAAGATTGCGGAAATAATGGTTGGATTGGGGCTGCAAGAAGTCTTATCCTATACTTTGACAAATAGCAAAAATCTTTTTGATAAAATGAATTTAAAGGAAGAAAGAATTGTGGGTATAGAAAATGCTGTGTCGGACAATTGGAATGTTTTTAGAAATTGGCTATTGCCAAGTTTATTAGAATTCCTTTCGGCAAACAAACACGTGGAATATCCGCAGAAGATTTTTGAAATTGGCGATGCTGTACTTATTGATGAGAGTAAAGAAACTAAAACTAGGGATGTTAGAAAGTTGGCATGTGCAATCGCTGACAGCAATGCCGGCTATCAAGAAATTTCTTCTATGTTGGATGCGTTTCTCTCGAATGCCGGCGTTAAGTATAAATTGAAAGCTGTTGAACATAACTCATTCCTCAATGGCAGAGTTGCTAGTGTTTTGGTTGAAGGAAAGCAAATAGGTGTTATTGGAGAAATAAATCCTGTTGTATTGGAAAATTGGAATTTAGAAATACCAGTTGCTGCTTTTGAAGTGAATTTAGACTCTATTTAGTCATCCACCCAACTAGCCAGTCAAGAAAACCATAGTTTGTTCTTATATTGTATTCTTTGCCAACTAAATGATGCGCTAATCTTCTAATCTCAGTTGAGGCTGGAGAATTTGTGGAAAAGTCTAAGACAGGAGTTTTAGCTGCGATAGATTTTGGTACATTTTTATCTTCTGGTATTTCTGCTATGATACGCGAGCCAAGAATTTCCTCTACTTCTGATTTCTTCAATTCACCAGAGCCCCATTTAACTCTGTTCAAAACAGCACCTGAAAATATTTTTCCAGTTTTTTGTGCAAATTTCAATGTCTTCAAAGCGTCTGCAACCGATGGCAAGTCTGGATTTGTCACTATAAGCACTTCATCTGTAGCTTGCAGCGCTGTAATAGCTTCCCTGCCCAAAGATGGTGCACAATCCAGTAAAATAAAATCTGACTTGTCTGAAAGATGGGATGTCACATTTGAAAGTTTTGCTATGTCTACATTAACCAAATCCTTGACAGAAATGCTGCCTGGAATTACTTTAAACCCCAAAGGATGAACATAAGTTGCATTTCTTACAGAAGTATATCCGCGCAATACGTCATGCAAAGTTTTTGGAACTAAATGCATGCCTAGATGAAACCCCAGATGCGGTGTTGTAAGATTTGCATCGACAAGTGTTACTTTATTGCCTAGTTCAGTTAAAGCATATCCTAAGTTGGCTGTTAGAGTAGTCTTTCCGACGCCACCTTTTCCAGCGAGAATACCTATTGTTCGTGACATTATAGATTAGATTTGGTTTTGGAAGTAAAAAGGTTTATGCTATTTCCAATTTTCAACATTAATTGCGCTTATTGCAAATCATACTAAACTCGGCAACCCCATTTTAATTTAAAAAACAATAATGGATTATGAAAGGCATTTCCTCAATTATAGCTACTTTACTAGTGCTGATAATCACAATTGGCTTGTTTGGATTCAGCTATACTTATATTTCTGGTGTGTTTACTACAAAGACTGCTGAAGTGTTTTATGTGGTTGATGCGTTCAGCGATACTGTTACCATAAGCAATGACGGGACTGCGCCGATAACTGCTTTTAGAAGTGTGAAGATAGACGGGAGTGATGCTGTTTATCGTATGTCTAAGCAGGATAATTCTTCGGTTGGGTATTGGAAGATGGATGAATTGGATAGGATAACTGCTACAGATTCTTCTGGTAAAGGAAACACAGGAACATTCAATGGGGAGACTTTTAATGACGGGACGATAAATGGGGCTGGATTTGCTAGCGGGCAGTATGGGAATGCATTGCAGTTTGACGGTGTGGATGATTATGTCAACGTAAGCAGCATAACTGACCTTCCGATAGGCGCTTCCAGCAGGACTATCGAGGCGTGGATTATGCCCAACAAATTGAATCCCGGTGGAACAGTGTTCGCCCTCAATAACGTTGCCGCCGCTGCTCAAAGCTTCATATTTCAATTCGCTACTGTGGGGGGAAATATTTATGTCTTTACTGACGGAATAAATGGCGCAAACAACATAATTATTTCTGGCTCACAGCTTCCAACTAACGGCAGTTGGAATCACGTCGCATTCACCCTTTCGGGAAGCGCTTGGAACTATTATCTGAATGGCGTTTCAGCCGCGAGCGGAACTTTCAGCGTAGCCATCAATACAATAGCCACAACAGCTACCATAGGAAAAAGGGATGACGGTGGAAACGCAGGCAGCTATTTTAACGGCACCATCGACGAAGTGCGCATTTACAACAGAGCATTGTCACAATCAGAAATCCAAGAAGATATGAATTATACATATCCTGTTAGCAGAAGTGTAGCGTGGTATAATTTTAATAATGACGCTAATGATAGGCATAATATTGTAAAGGGGAAATACGGGGCTGCTAAAGCTTTTGACGGAGTGAATGATATAGTTTCTGTCACGGATCATTCTAGTATCCAAAATATTTTCGTTGGAGGAGGAACAGTAGAATTTTGGGCATCTGCTACTGCACCGCCAGCCAATAACATGGATATCCTTGGAAAGGATGATGGTGTAGGATGGAGAATCTATTTTTCATCTGCTTTCGCGGGTACTGCTAGGGATCTAGCCCTTGTCAAACTCTTCACTACAGGAACCGGTCAATGGATAACAGTTAATCAACCGGTTGAGGTTGGTACGCCAGCATTCTATACCGTAGTTTATAACCAAGATTCGGTTGGTAATGATCCCATACTCTATAAGAACGGAGTAGTGCTCCCCCTCGATGAGGTACTCACTCCAACAGGAGTTGGTCAGTCCGATGTAGGGGTTCCTCTTGCTATGGGGTCGGTTACTGCGGGCTTCAACAAATTTAATGGACAACTAGATGAAGTGAGGATTTACAATCGGGCGCTGACAGCACAAGAAATTAAAGCCAATTACGACACAGGCTCCCAAATAAACCCAGGCGAAATAGCAACAATGAAGATATACAATCAATTATCAAAAGGCACTCATACTTTAAAGATGTGCACAACTAGCACATGCAATACAGCTGTATTGAGGATAAATTAAACAAGATGCGTGTTTAATTTTGATGGAGATGACAAAATACGCAGTTGGAGTCGATATTGGAGGCACCAACGTTAGAGTATGTTTAGGAGATGAGAATGGCAATGTTAAAGATAAACTTTCTGAAAAATTGGACGTTGAAGACAAAAATTCTGTTACTAAACAAATTGTAAGAATGATTAATTCTTTAAAAAGTGATTTCTCAGCAATTGGTATAGGTTCGATAGGATTGCTGGATTTAAAGAAAGGAGAATTGTCGAATCCTGTTCACATACCTTTCAAAAACATTCCTATAGTTAAGCAATTAAAAGGCGTGTTCGATGTTCCTACATACCTTGTGAACGATTGCGATGCTGGGGTGATTGGCGAGAAAAGTTTTGGCTTGGGAAAGAAAGAGGAGAATTTAGCTTATCTAACAATAAGCACCGGTATAGGCTGTGGTGTGGTTTTAAATGGGAAATTGATTCTGGGCAAAGACGGGAATGCAACAGAAGTAGGCCATCTAACAATTGATTTGAACAGTAAATTAAAATGCGGTTGCGGTGGATATGGACATTGGGAAGCATATTGCTCTGGAAGAACTATTCCTAATTTTGTTAGGTTGCTGGGTAAAAATGATACTCGCTTGAAGAATAGTTTAATTTTAAAATTGTGCAATGGCAATATTGCAAATTTGACTTCTGAAAAGTTTTTTGAAGCTGTGAAATTAAAAGATGAATTGAGTCTAGAAATTTTAGAAAAGATTGGAGAAGTAAATGCTATTGGAATTTCCAATATCAATGCTGCGTATGATGTTTCTTTAATTACAATAGGTGGAAGTGTTGCCCTAAAAAACGAGAATTTTATTTTAAATCCAATTATAAAAAATTTATCAAAACATTCACTGAACAGAATTCCTAAAGTAGCAATAACTCAATTGGGTGAAGATGTTGTCCTATATGGAGCTTTAGCAGTAGCTTTCGATTCTTCAATTTTAGAATAGTGCCCTCGGAGGGATTTGAACCCTCGACCTTCTCCTTGCTCCCAGACAGATAGAAGGTTCAGCCAATCATGTGAGCTGCTCTATCCAAGCTGAGCTACGAAGGCATTTACCTACTATAACAATTAATTAATAGAAGCTTTTGTATGAAATAGTTAATAGTAAAATCCCAGCAAACTATTTAAAGTATATTTTTTTAATATAATAACAGAAATAAATTTTGTGTTTTAAATGAGTTGGGGAATAAGTACTAAAAATTCGTTAGCAAGTAACTTTACCACTCATATCTATAGGATGTTTTCTACCCTAGCTGCTCTTAAGATTAATTCAAAGGGGCAATAGGGGAGGATTCTGCAAGGCAGCAGAGGACCTGGTTGCATAAAAGAAACTTAAATAAAGTAATTTTCTACTTGAGTGATCGGAAATGACAGCAATAATTAAATATGGTCCCCAGACTATTCAAGAACCAGCTGATCTAGAAAGAATCTCTAGACAGATTAAAGCAATGGAAGGTAACAATGGCAGAATAGTTATTGTTACTGTTCCTTTACGCGATACTACAGATAGATTAGTAGAAACTTTGGATGCAGGGAATGGTAGGAAGGGGCGTCAAGTTTTTGGAGCATATGAAGCTCTTATACAACAACTAGATGACAACCGATTAACTACAAATTTTGAAAGTGCATGTAGACAGTTTGATAATATGCTTCTTGGAGGGAGGAGTCATAACATAGATGAGATATTAGTTGCATCAGGATACGAACTAACTGCACAAGTATTGAATAGTTACCTAGTACAGTCGGGCATAAATTCCACACTTGTAGATCATAAACATCAAAATTTTCCCATAAGACAAAAAGAAGAACGTAGAAAAGCTGTAATAGATTTAGAAGGTTCTAAAGAAGCTGCTGAAAGAATACCTATGAGAGATGGTGTAATTGTAGTTCCAGGATATACTGTATTCAATGATGGTCTTGCCAGGACACTTGGGAGAGGCGGGGGCGATACCGCATCATTTATAGCTGCTTATGCGTTTGGTGCAGATGTTGTATGGGTTATTGCTGAAGACGCATTAACAACTGCTCCGTATGGCCGTGCTCGTGTAGTAGATGAAATAGATTTGGACGAAGCATGGGCTGCAGGCTTTTTCGGTGCGAGTTTGAGAACTCCTAGCTCTGTAGAACCTCTTAAGACATTTTTAGAAACTCATCCCAATTCACAAGTTTACATAGCTGGAATGAATGGACAAAGGAAAACAAGGATTAATCCCGGTGCCAAAAAGCAGACTGTGAGATTCATAGCGTCTAGAGATGTAGATACATACGGTATACGTGGAGAGTGGAGAGGTGTTATTAGTGAACTTTATAGAAATCCAACAATTGATTGGTTTACTTATGGAGGAATACCAGGAGGGTTAGGAATTGGTGTTTCTGAAAGAGGAAGAGAGCTCGCTAAGGCTATTGTAAATCATGCTGTAGATAGAAAAGAAATTCAAATAACTTACCAAGAAAGAGTTTCGTACATAGGTGTTGTGGGTTCTGGCATGAGTGATGCGAAAGGAATTGCTAAACGTGCTTATAGTGCATTAAGAGGTATAAACATACAAAGAACTCATGATCCTAATGCCGGCGAATCTCATTCAACGTCAATAGGTATAATGCTAGACCCAAGATACGAACGGCAAGCGGTTGAATCTCTTCATAGAGAATTTTTCAATAGATGATTTTTGTAAATCTTTAAATGATTGATGTGAAAAACATTTACAAGTTTTAGAAGAGGATGCATGTGGAGATCCTAGAACTGTTCCTTTTAATGGATGAAAAGATGCTATGGCAGAGGAACCCAGAGGAAAGATCTGCAATAATTTTATAATTAGTATAGATTCGAATAAATAATATTATAGGATAATTAAAATTAAGATAACTATGGATTTCAAAAAAATAGAGCAGAAATGGCAGAAGAAATGGGAAAAGGCTAAAATCTTCGAAGCCAATGTAAATCCAAAAAAGAAAAAATTCTACAATCTAGAAATGTATCCTTATCCGTCAGGCAAGCTACACATGGGACATGTGAGAAATTATGTCATCGGTGATGCTTATGCGAGATTCAAACGAATGATGGGATTCAATGTATTATATCCTATGGGCTATGATGCATTTGGCCTGCCTGCTGAAAATGCAGCGATAAAATACAAGACTCGTCCGGAAAAATGGACTATAGAATCTATCAAGGCTATGAAACAGCAACAAAAGATGCTGGGATTAAGCTATGATTGGACTAGGGAAATAGCGTCGTTCAATCCAAACTACTTCAAATGGAACCAATGGATATTTTTGAAATTTCTGGAAAGGGGGTTGGCTTACAAGAAAAAAGCTCCTGTAAATTGGTGCCCTAGCTGCAAAACTGTATTAGCAAATGAACAGGTTGATAAAGGACAATGCTGGAGATGCCATTCTAGCGTTGAAATGAAGGAACTAGAACAATGGTTCTTCAAAATAACAGAATACGCTGATCAACTGCTTGAAGATATGGAACGATTGGATTGGTCTGAAAATGTTAAGACTATGCAGAGGAATTGGATTGGGAAAAGTGAAGGTGTTGAGATATTCTTTCCCGTTGAGGGCATGGATGTTAGAATACCGACTTTTACAACACGACCAGATACTATATTTTCTGTAACTTTCCTTGTTTTAGCACCCGAACACCCATTAGTTGAAAGATTAATTAAGGGGACAAAGTACCATAAAGAAGTGCAGGAATTTGTACTAAAAGCTATAGGTGAAAGTACAATCGATAGACTCAATGAGGAAAAGGAGAAGAAAGGTGTATTCATAGGTAAATATGCAGTCAATCCTGCATCCAAAGAAAAAATACCTATATGGGTGGCCAACTTTGCAGTTATGGAATACGGAACTGGTGCGGTTATGTGCGACGCGCACGATAAAAGAGATTTCAAGTTTGCAAAGAAATACGGCTTGCCATTAAAAGTTGTAATAAGACCTGCCGACAAACTTGATTTTGATGTTGATCAGCTGACAGAGGCGTATACAGAAAATGGAACAATGATTAATTCCAACCAGTTCAACGGTCTTAAAAATGTAGAAGCTCTGCCAAAGATAGCAGAATGGCTTGTGAGCAATAACAATGCAAAACGTATAACAAACTACAAGCTCCGTGATTGGTTAATATCAAGACAAAGATATTGGGGGACACCTATACCAGTTATTTATTGCAACGATTGCGGTATTGTTCCTGTGCCTTATGAATATTTGCCTGTCAAATTACCAACTGATGTCAAATTCACTGGAAAAGGCAATCCTCTAGAAACGTCTAAGAAATTTGTTGCTACTAAATGTCCGAAATGTAAGAAAAATGCTCGAAGAGAAACTGATACTATGGATACCTTCGTTGATTCGTCTTGGTACTTCTTCAGATACTGCTCACCTGATTATGATGAATTGCCTTTTGACAAGAAGATTGTAAGCTATTGGATGCCTGTTGACCAGTATATCGGCGGGATAGAACATGCAATAATGCACCTCTTGTATGCAAGGTTTTTCACAAAGGCATTAAGAGATATAGGCCTCCATGAAATGGACGAACCTTTCAACCGTCTCTTAACTCAGGGTATGGTACTAAAAGGCGGCTTTGCCATGTCAAAATCACGTGGGAATGTTGTGGATCCGGAAGAAATGATAAAGAAATTTAGTGCAGATTCTGTTCGCTTGTTTATGTTGGGCCTAGCTTTGCCTGCTAAAGAATTTGAATGGAGTGACAAAGGATTGACATCCTACCATAGAACTTTGAATAAATTCGCCAATCAATTTAAGAAACATAATCCAGAAAATAACTCTAGAGACAAATACATTCTAAGCAGAGTGCACAGTGCTATAGGCAATATAGAAAAAGATTTTAGTGAATTCAACTTTCCTTCGGTTATAAATGAGTTGAAAGAAATTGTGGGGGAGATTGAAACTTATAGAAACTCCATAAGCGAAAGGACGTTGAAAGAAATTCTTGGGCTATTGGTGCTTTTATTCTCACCTATTATACCTCATGCGTCTGAAGAACTTTGGCATGAGTTGGGGAATAAGAAATTTGTTTCTTTAGAATATTGGCCAAAAGCGGATGCAAAGAAAATTGACAAGACTGCCATAGAACTTGAGAATATTTTCAAAAAAACACAGGAAGATTTAAATCATGTTTTGAGATTAACTGGAACAAAGAAAAATGCTTACCTATATTTTGTAACCGATAAAGAATACGAATATTTCAAAGAGGCAACAAACTATTTGAAAAATTTGTTCAAGTTCAAAAAAATAGAATTGTTCAAAGCTTCTGACAAAAACAAATACGATCCAGAAAATAAAGTGTCCAGAGCCAAGTACGGCAAGCCAGCAATATATTTAGAATAGCTACCCTGATATGGCGATAGAGGTCGTTTCAATTACCCCAGCAACCATTAAAATGACGATTGCTATTCCTACAAGCATCAGGCCGTCTTTTACTACTGGCCAGAACATTCTCGTCTCTTTTCTTGTAAATGCTGCGGAAACCAAACCGCCGGCGATAGCCCCGATGAAATAGGCTAAAATTTCCAAACTCCCGTGGGGGAAATATACCAAAACTGCTATAGGCAAGCTGTGGATGCCACCTATACTTTTTGCTGTCAAGCCTATTGCAGTAGATAATATAGACGCATTCCAAGCCAGAATGAATATAGCGCCTGCTCCAAACAAGAAAGAAAGAATCACAGAAAGTATTAAGACACCTATGTTATTAACCACTATTCTCTCAAAAGTGCTGGCAAAAATCACACTTCCCCTTATTAAATTTATTTCCTTTATCTGATCTTCAAATAGTTTTTGAACCGTTACGTCTGGCAAAATCAAGAAAGCTATAGAGAGAAATGTAATCATGCCTGCAAAAAATGCTGAATATATTGAAAGAACATTGCTGTACCTCTGAAAGAAATTCCCTTCTATATGGCCCTCAATTTCTTTCTCTGTACTAGCTTCCTCATAAGTAATCAGTCTTACCATGAAGGGTGTCATCGCAATTGTTATAAGAAACGTTGTAAACAATCCTACTGATTGCGGGAAAATCAAAAATGATATAAAAAGGCACAGTACTGATACAGCACCGCCAATAATATACATCCACCCCGGATGCTTCAATGCGTCGCTTATAGAAATTAATCTCTCTAATACCATTAGAATAAATTATAAGTAAAAAGATATATTACTGATTTAAATGAAGGTCAAATCTGCACTGCTTATATTGGTATTGTTCATGCTTGTAGGTGGCTTTTCTATAGTCCCTTATGTACTGCAGGCAGCTTTTTATAATCCTTCAATCCCGCAAAAAACAGAAGTACCTGATAGTAAAGTAGTAGATGGTGAGCTGACGCCGCAACAAGAAAATGCTATATTGCAACAGGGCAAGGTTATCATAAGATTCGAATATAATTTGACTTGCGAGAAGTGTTTGGAAACACAAAATATATTAGGGCAGCTTGTAAATCTAAAGCAGTTCGAGAATCAAATTTTTGTGGAGGAGATAAAATCAACTTCTTCGAATTTACCTAAAGTGAACATTATAGGGTTTGTTACAGATAGTAATCAAATAAGAGTTGGAGAAAAGACTTTGCAGGGGATGAATGTTACGGAGACTGAAATAATAAATTCCTTATGTGGGTTAATGCTGCAGCCACCGGTAGAGTGTGCGCTGAGAAATGTATGAAATTGTTGTTTAGCAGGCAAGGGTTATTTTGACATAATTGTTTGGCTGTGGGAAAGAAGGAAGAAGGTATACTAATTTACCAAAAATCTTCTAAAAATTAGAAGCAATAATCACTAGAAATCAAAAAAAATGAAAATTTCGCGATTTCTAGTTATGCATTGTTGCTGTGTCTGTATGCGATAAACCTGAGGCAGTTACTGTATAAGTAACAGTTACCACAGGATTTCCAGTTGTTGGTACAGCTGTGATTGTTATATCTTGACCAGGTGTCGCTGATGTTGCTGCTGTTGTTGCCCCAACAGGGACAGATGCAACTGATACGCTGCTAATGTCCTGAGGACCGTTACGAATCAACAGAGTCCCTGCAGAATAGTCAACGTAAGCAAAATTGCTGAAACATGGACTGCATGTCACTCCTTGCCCACCAACTTGGAAAACACCTAAAGCATACAAAGCTGCAACTACCACGATGACTATCAATATAGCCCAGCCGTAAGTCATCAGGTATTCCATTGCCGATTGTGCTTTTTTCATCTTCATTAAATTTCTCCTATTCATTATATTTAATTTCCACTTTAAAAAGCTTTCCTATTAAAAGATGATAATAACTTGGGATATTACTGATCTGGCTGCAAAGAATATCAGCATGCTTATCACTAGCATAACGGGGATATACTTTATCCCAACCTTTTCAGAACCTTCTAGAATTAAACCAATGATTATCCCTCCGAATATCGACGTTATTGCAAGCGCGGCCAATGAATAGTTGCTTAGAAAGACTGGGTCTATGCTTACCTTATTCAAACTTATAAATGATGTTTGTGGCAATGCTGCGTCTCCGATGTCTATCTGCTTACCTATATGAGCCATAGTTTCTGCCAAAAAAGTGGAAATGCCATATAGAAATGGCGCACCTATTGAAGTGGCAAAAAAGATGAAAATGGCGTATACTGTTACTTGCGCTGTGATTTCTTTTTTAAGTATCCTTGTATTTCTCACATCTTCTGCAGTTTGCTCCAGCAATTTAGTAAGTTCCCCTCCTTTTTTGATGCCTTCGACAATAAGTTTTACTGTAGTGGACAGTATCTTGGAATTAATTTTGCGTGCAATTCCTCCCAAAGCATCTTCTATATTTGCGCCGGAAAATAATTCTTTTGATGCATTCTTGATTTCTGTCTCCAGGAAACCGAATTCTGGCCGTGCCGATAAAAGCAAGGCACGTTCAGGTGCAAAGCCAGAACGCATGTTGGCAGCCATAAGTTGCAACACATCTGGCAACATATCTTCTACAAATCTAGCACGATTGTCGACGACTATGATAAGGATACTGTTAAAAATGGCGAAAATTGATATAAAACCTGCTATCCATCCTGCAAGAACCCATATTAAATGGTAGTCAAAAACATACAAAATCGTTGCCAATGCCAGAGCTACTGAGAAACCGTATAAAACCATCAGACCTACGAATTTCCAAGGGCTTATAGAAAAGCCTGCATATCGCAAATTTTCTTCTACCCATTTCTTGTAGCTTTGAGGGGCCAATTGGCTTACTATTCTAAATGATATTCTCATAATTCCACCGATGGTCGATTGTTTTTAATCAGTCCCGAGTAGGCGAGTTGAAAAATAACCAAAAATCCAAGAATCATATAGAAAACTATTTCGGAAACCTGTAGGCTAGATATAGAAGAAAAAATTATTAAAAATGTAATACCCAATGCCGGCATAATGACAGCAACCATCATGTACATCAATGCCAAAGGACCCAACTGAGAGCCGTACTTTCTAATAGCTACCCTCTGCTCGTTTGATAAGCTTTGCACCAGAACTTCTAGTGTGTTTCCTATATCTGCCCCCGCTTTAAGAGAATTTACTAATTGCCATATTGTTCTACGGAAGTAGAGACTAGGATTTTTATAGGCAATTTCTTCCAATGCCACAGATTGGGACATGCCAGTGGCGATGTTCTTTGTTGATTTGGTAAACTCGACAGAAATCAAGCCGTAATTTCCCTTGGCTACAGATACTAGAGACTCAAAAAGAGGGACTCCAGACTTAACTTGAATCAGTA
This sequence comes from Candidatus Aenigmatarchaeota archaeon, assembly GCA_016198705.1. Classification (GTDB taxonomy): domain Archaea; phylum Aenigmatarchaeota; class Aenigmatarchaeia; order CG10238-14; family SCSR01; genus JACQIA01. The sequence continues at coordinate 38,621 of JACQIA010000002.1, read as the reverse complement.
GATGCCTCAGTGCAAAAAGTAAATTTTTGTCTATATCCTTAGTTTTCTGGATGACTATAGCATTTGGATAAAAATTGATGTAAAAGAATGCTATAAAAGAAATTGCAGATGACCCCAAAAGGGCTATGGCAGTAAAGTTGGGGGGTAAATTTTTCAGAAATAGACCCAACGTCAGCAGAAGTCCTGCGGTTAAAGCAAACCAAAAGAATGTTGAAAAAATAATCACAGAAAGATATTCCTTACCCTTTACAGGTATATTGGCCTGAGAAAGTTTTGTATCTAGATAGGGAAATAAAACATGCAGTTTATTTGACAAACCTATAAATGGACGGGAAACTTTTACAGCTTTATCCAAAGGCAATGGTACAAAAGGTATCATGCTTCTATTCCTTTAGCGCTTTTTCCTCCAAGCCCAGGCTTTTTCTTCTTGTTTACCAATTCCAAAATAATTTCTGGCTCGGAATAATATTGTGATACTATTCTACCTATTGAATCGACTGTATTCACTTTATTTTTAACCAGCCACTCAAGTATTTTGACCTTGTCCTTCAAGTCATCGGTAATTTCTGCATTAGTCATGCCTGTATGCATATGCAATTCTTCGAACAACCGGTAACTTTCGGCATGCTGTTCGATAATATCCTTGTCAGCCTTCCATCTGAAAATTACATTCATTGATACGCCAGTACCTCTTCCGGATGGGACTAATTCAGCAACCTGGAAAACTCTTCTTATGCCCAGCCTTCTATCACGGAAACAGACAGTTATGAGATGCAAAGCCTCCAGCATGGTTTCTGGCACGTTTATAGGAGGGTTAACTAGCCTACGGTAAGTCTGGTCGGCTGTATATGCATGGATGGTAGCATAGACTGAATGACCGGTGTGCATTGCTTCAAATAATACTTCAGCTTCTCTTGATCTCCTTATTTCACCCAAAATTATTCTATCCGGCCTCATGCGCAAACTGTTCACTAGCAAATCCAACATCGTCACCTCTCCTTTGCCTTCGGGGTTCGGCTCTCTTGTGGTAAGCGGTATCCAATGTAAGAATGAAGGCAATGTTAATTCGCGTGTATCTTCTATAGTAATTATCCTGTGGTTAGGGGGTATGAACGGCGTTAGTACATTTAGAAAGCTTGTCTTGCCAGAGGCAGTACCACCTGCGACAATCATGTTCATCTCATACTGCATACTAAGCCAAAGCAAAGCTGCTACATCTGGAGTAATAGTCTTGTTTTCTATAAAATCAGTGATTGTCCATGGTGAACGACGAAATTTTCTTATGGTTAGTGTATTTCCTCTAGTAGAAACTGGGAATAAAGTTGCATTAACCCTGTCTCCAGTGGTAAGATGCGCATCCATCAAAGGATTTAGAACTGTGATCTGCCTACCTACTTTTCTACCAATGGCTACAGCGTAATTTACAATCTCTGCCTCAGAAGAAATTACTATGTTTGTTTTAAGCCAGCCAAATTTTTTGTGATATACCCAAATCGGTTCCTTTGCACTGTTGATTACTATTTCCTCCAATTCGCCATCGCCTAATGGAATCTCCAACTTCCCCAAACCGAGCATTTCATGAATAAGCAAACCTATTAGATACTTCTGTATCTGTTCGTCTACTGTCGGCAGTTCTGACTTTATTATTTCAAGTCCATTGGCGTAAATTTTTTCTTTGACGCTTTCTGCTGTTGCTATATCGAGCAATTCAGTAGCCTTTATAGGTATATGCGCAACCAAGATTTCTCTAACCTTATCCAAAAGTGCTAAAGTGCCTTTTTCCAAGGTGGGCAGTTTAAGCTCATATACAGGAACAAGTTCATCGCCTTTTTTTGTTATCTCTATACTGCCTGCTACATTATCGACAACAATTGTGTATTTTGCCAATATTTTTTCAATCATTCCAAACCAACTTAGATTTTTTAATTCCGAAAATTGATGGCTGCATACTTAGTAGCCTTTGTTCCTCCAAAATTTTCCCCCATTTATAAATTTCTTCTTCACTTAAGTTAACTTTTTCTGCGACTTCACTTATTTTCATTTTCTTATTGGCTGCAAGCAAATCAAGAATTTTATCGCCAGCTGTTGTTAAATCTTTGTTTGTAGTATGCAGGATGGGGTAATTGCGGCTTGTTAATTCTTGATTTCGTCGAAACAATCTATTTATCATCCGACTTATTTTCCCTTGTCTTTTGTATGGTATGTTTATTAGGTTGGCTGCTAATTTCATGAATTCTTGACTTACCTTAGACTCAGGCCAAGATTTTACAAGCGGTGATCTCGATGAAATAGCTTGGATGACTTTTTCATCGAAGGATATATTTCCTATTACCTTCAATCCTGTAATTTCCTCAATCTCCTCCTGTGCTAGATTGTATTTTTTCTTTCTGTACATATTTAGAACTAATCCCAGACGCTTCAGACCAATCTCTTCTGCAACTTCCGCACAACGTAAAATATCATTTACCGCTGATTTTTGTGGTATTGTAACGAATAGAATTTCTTCGCAACTATGCAAAACTGATAGCGCCTCTTTACCCAAGCCTGGTGCCGAGTCTAAGAGCACTAAACTGTTTATATTTGCTAATGGTTGCACTGTTTCTCGCAGAGTGGTTATATCAACATCGACCAAGTCGGCTAAATTCAAAGAAGCTGGAACGACATAAACGCCATTGGCGTAATGCAGAGCTGAAAAGATATCGGCTTTCTTTTTCATCACATCATTCAGAGTGGTACGCCAGCTGAAGTTTGGCATATAATTGGAAAGATGGGGCGTGGTGACATTGCAGTCAACGGCTATGACTCTTTGTCCTAGCTCGTTTAAGGCATAAGATAAATTGGAGACGACAGTCGTCTTGCCCACACCACCCTTGCCTGAAACCACACCGATAAATCTAGCCATCAGGACGGCTCCTTCTTATTTATTTTTAAGTAAGGTTTCCCAAAAGTCGGGTAAACAACTGTTACCATATTATGCTCTTCCAAAATTTTCCCCCATCCTTCTATCAAATCAGGTTTTACACCAAGCATGCTAGCAAGTTTGTCTATAGGCATAGAACCAAAAGTTTCCAAAGTTTTAAGCAGTTCGTCAACAGTGGTTTGGATATGCCGACCGATAAATATTTTGGAAAGGGTTCGCACCAAATCTGTTTTTGTGATTATCCCTACCAAATTTTTCTCCTTATCTAGAACTGGTATGCTGCCTATATTGTATTTTTTCATCAGTTTCCTTGCTCTAATTAACGGCGCGTTGATGTAAACACAGATGGGCTTTTTCATCACATCTGAAGTATTCACTGCAGACAATTGTTTGATTTTATTCTCATCTAATTCTGATAAATCAGCAACATTTGCGGCTTTAAGCACATCTGCTACACTAATGATTCCTGCCAATTTATTTTCTTTCATTATTGGCAAATGAGATATGTGCTTGTCGATAAAAATTTGTGCAACCTCAGCAAGATTGGACGTGTCGTTTCCTACTATAATTTTTTTAGTCATTATGTTAATGATTTTTAGCTGCTTTCGCCTGTATTTCACTTTTCTATGCCTAGTTTTTGGCGATTTTCCCTTTACTTTAATCGTGCGGGATTTTTTGGCTTTTAACTTCTTTTTCAAGATAATTACCTATTTATTTATATAGATTGTATCATTCTTTTCGATTTCGTATAGGGTCTCTTTAATTTTGATTATTTGTGTGGGCAGGCTTACGCTAGTCGTACCTGGAATGTCTGTTAGGTTTAACGAAACTGTTGATGTTATATTACAATTAGGATGGACCTGTATATCAATAATACCTTTGTCAGCATCTTGAGAGTTTTGGTTGTGGACTACATGTACGTATCCTTTATTACTGGCACCAGGACACGCAATCTCGTCCATGTTAAATTTACAAATTTTATCATAGCTGGTGGTGGTGGAGAATGGTCCACGGATTGTGTCCTTGCCGATGAAAATTATATTAAGTCCCAAGCCAGGTTTGTTGCAACCGCCACCACTCCAGCCTGTTATATCTGCCCCCGCAATATTTCCATCTGGCCTAAAGATAAAGGTGTAGTTTTTCAAGTACTGCCAACTGGAAGAGGCGTTTATTATAACTTCGGTTTGGGCAGATGCGTGTGTACAATCTGTATCAGGTATATGGATAATTCTAATGTTATAAGGTTCTATGATAAAAGGAAGACATTTTAGATCTATAACATTCAAATCTATAAGTAAATTTGTCTCATTTAGTTTTGCTTCTGCGAATTTTTCGTAATTGTCTAAATCTTTGGAAAAATCAGAAGTGCCAGGCCTTCTGGGCAATACTTCGGTGAAATTTACAACAGTTAAATTATTATTTTCCTCTACCGTAACGTTAACTCCACCGACGTTCACTGTTCCTCCAAGCAAACGCCTAAGGTCATTTTGTATGGATTGATATTTGTAGTAAACTCTATCGATCAAAGAATTTTTGATGATTTGCCCGTTAAATTCTGATAGACTTTGTTTATATAGAAAAGTAAAAGTTAACAATGTAATTGCGAAAAACATAAGTGTGATCGTAAATACCAATCCTTTCATAATAAACAAACCCCTAATTCAGCTAATCCAAAATAACTGACACGATTGCTTTCGAATGTTAGGAAAGATGTTTTTGCTAGTGATGGTTCAAATGATTTTCCTATGCAATTATTAATCAGGAATTCTTTGTCTAAAGAAAAACTGTCGCATTGCTGATTCGAACATTTGAAATATTGTACTCGTAGAGAGGCGTTCATGCTTGGAGGCAGAACTTGGATTAAAATATCAGATATCACAGTCTTGTCAACAGTCTCCAATGTCCTGTTTTTATTTAAAACAGTCAATATGTCATTTACAGCCTTCGAAAGGTGCAAATTTCCAAAATTGTCAGCCTGTGTTTGCGATTTGATGTAAAAAGATGCAGTTAAAATTATGAAAAATGCCAATGTTGCTAGCAATGCATCGGTGGTAAATATAATCCCCTTCATAATTATCGCCAAAGTACGAAATCCAAATAAACTGGTGTATTTTTCAAAAGTGCAATCCTTTGGGAATTTATTACAGCTGAAGCGGATGAATTGGGATAAGAACCATTTTCTAGTTTTATATCAGCCAAATTGACAGTCTTTTTACCATCAGAAACTTTAAAGTAAAAATTATAATTTTGTATACCTAAAATTTTCTTCAAATTGCTTTCCCCCAAGCCTACAAAAGCTATGAGCTTGCTAGAATCAAGTATATGGTCTTCTACAACTAAGCCTAGAGAATTAATATTATTTATTTCACTTATATTTTCCCAACTACTAGGATCTCCTTGAGATTTAACCAAACTATCAGCCAGATTTATTGTTGATACTGTCATCTCTGTGCGCATCTCTCTTGACCTAAATTCTTCCACAGCTTGGTTCCAGCTTAGGACAACAAAAGCAATAAGTATTGTAATTGCTGTTACAGCAACGAAAAAATCGATGGTTATTACCTGTCCGCTATTTCGCATTAATGTTCACCACCCCAAAGATATTTTTGGCGTTATAATCGCCTGCTTTCAAGCTAAAATTAGAATGTGTGCCGTTAGTTACATTTGGCGTTAATATCGAACAGTAGATGCTTACATTGTTTACTGAAGTGTATACCACTTTTGTTTGTGCAAAGATTGTCAAGTTGTATTTCGAAGACTCTAAACTTGAGGGCAGAGTAAAACTTGCTTTGGCATTATTGCCTGCGGATGACACGCTATTTATGATATCCGTTATTTCTGAGCACAAGCCTCTTGCTTTCAAGATTTTAGATGATTTGCTAATATCTGCATTGTTGGTAAAATACCAAACCAAAGCAAACAGGAAAACTCCCAATACTATTGCTGTCATCATAATCATTTCAAAAGAACTCTGTCCCTTCATCCATTCACCGGGATATGTTTATCATGCTGTTTATGTTTTGCAATTTAATCAGATAGCTACCGCTTGCAGCAGGCAAAGACCCTGTTAAATTGGCTTTTGTGACTGCAAAAACATCCGTAACTCCGGCACTTGTGCTTAGTTTTAAAATTATAGCCTTGCCCTTGACTGAAGCAGAAACAAGATTTTCGGGTAGCCTTACATTTACAGTTGTAGCTGATTGATTGCCTAGAGAATACAAATAATCTGCATTATTGGCTATAGTGTTCACTGCATCGGTAGCGAGAAGTTGTGAAGTGGATTGCGACGAATGGAGCAAAGTAAAGTAAAAAAGAGGGATAATTATTAGAAGGCTTATTCCGATGAGTGTTAGCAATTCAGTAGCAGCTTGGCCTTTCATAAATTAAATTTACACACCAGATATTATATAATGCAAAGGATTATATTGGCGGGAAATTAAGATTCATTATGGCATCTGCCGTTGAACGCCTAGAAACTGGTGTGCCAGGATTGGATAAGTTAATTGAAGGAGGGCTTGTCAAAAATTCTGTGAACTTATTGGCTGGACAAACTGGTACCGGAAAGACTGTATTTGGCATGCAATATTTACTTCATGGATTAAGAAAGGGGGAGAGTGGGATATACATAACGCTTGAGCAGAGCGAAGAGGATATCATGACTGATGTTGCAAAATTTGGCTGGGATGTCGAATTTAAGAAAGCTAAAGAGCAAGGAAAGTTTGTTTTGATTGCAGAGGAGCCTACGGATATAAAAACTTTGCAATTTTCTACGATTAATTATGCTAAAAAAATAAATGCCAAAAGGTTTGTTCTGGATAGTTTGTCGATTGCTACGATGGGATGGAAAGTTTCTTCATTGGATATGGGAAAGGTGAGAAGCGAAGTCATGAGTTATATGAAGGCATTGAAGAACATAGGAATAACATCTTTGTTGATTACAGAAATACCGGAGGCTGAGGTTAAGGCTTTAAGCAGATTTGGTTTTGAGGAATTTATCGCTGATAGTGTTATAGTTTTGCATTATTTGGAGTATGCAGCGGGTGGAACTCCAAGAAGTCTAATTATAAGGAAGATGAGAAGGACGTCTCATGGGACTGATATTTATCCTATAGAAATTGGGAAGAATGGATTGGCAATTAAGAAATGAAATTAAGCAAAATATTTTTTAGCTTTCGGATAAATTTTTTTCAAAAATTCTTTTCTTGCAGCTACAATTTCACAAGAATCTTTACCAGTTATGATACATCTAGTTTCTATGCAATCTATATCTTCTGAAAAGACAAATGACATGCCACCAGCCACTAATCCGCACCAGTAGACGTCTACTGTTGTATTTTTCTTTACTTTCATTTTACCGAAAAATGCCTTCGAAGGGAGACCTTTCAAATGATAAATGGCAACCTTATTTTTGTAGTCAACCTTTATAGGGGTGATTTCACCGTAGCCGTTCATTTCTGTTAGATTAATTAAAATATCCAATGTCTCCTTTTGGGTGACTTTCAATCTTTTTTGTATATCTGTACAAAACCCGATTACAGATTGTTTTGAACTTTCATAAACATATTTAGCCAGCTTTTTATCTTTTAATGATTCTCTAACCAAAATAAGTATCAGTTCGAGAGGTATAATTAAAACTCTTTCCCCAAAGATAGATAAGTTGCCTTTTTCAAAGCTAAGCTGTCCGCCCATTAGCAATTTAGCGACAAATGGTAACATTGCAAATCTACTTATTATTTAATTTGTGACGAAATAAAATACTTAAGTAAGTGGTATAAGCTTCTATCATGTCTGATATGTTTGCTTCATCGTGCTTAAGCAACCCATTTATTCTAGGTATATCATGCAAAAGTACGCACACAAGATAAAGAGGCCATGCACGCTCAAATAATTGACTCTCACCGCTTATAGTATGGACAAATGTCTTTTCGGCCTCTTTCAACTTATCTAAAAAAACGAGATTTTGTGAGAACTTATTTGGCAGTAATTTTACCCATTCTGCATGTTGCATGTACCATTCTACTTTATTTCTACCATAATTTTCAGGTAATCCGAATAGGCGACATTCTTCTAGTGCATGATATAGCATACTCTTAAACCCAGGATTGGTTTGTATAGTTGGATCTATGTAACTTAATGTAATTTCTGGGTCGTCTACGATGATATCATATGCCCGCAATACACCCATTTTATGTACACCAGCTAGCAGTGCATCTTCGTCACTTACAGGATTTATACGGTGGCTGTTGATTATCTTATAGGCCAATCCAAAGTGGATAGCACCTTTAATATAGTCTTTTTCATCATGTAGGACAAAGCCTTTTACCTCATGCTGTGCAGCTTCTCGCGCCAATTTCAATGTTCTATCTTCTATAAGAGGCAAGTCTAAACCAGTATTTTGCATAAAATCCCATAAGTAAATTTTGTCTTAGTTAAAGATTAAGCTTTTTATTCATCTCTTCTATATCTTTAAGGAATCTCTCCACAACCCTCGGCAAATCAACATCATTTACGCTTAATATCTCAGCGGCCTTTTTAAGCAATTTTTCCTTCTTCTTTAAATTTAAGAACTCCCCAGTTGACGCCATACATAAAGATATAATAAAATAAGGTTAAAAAACCAATTAATTTTATGTCGTTACTATTACCGCCACCTTCTACACTAGCCCTTTTTGTAGATCTGTTCATTTTCTTTTCTTACTTGGTAATGGCTGGATTTTTGCTGTATATAGGCAAATATATGAATATCCAAAGGAAGATTACACTACCATGGATTATACTATCAATAGGTTTTCTGTTTAGTTCTTTAAACCTCTTCATAGAAATTATAGGACTTGTAAGCAACAACTACATCATACCTCGCCCGGTTTTATGGTACATATTCAATACGATTGGAAGTATTGCATTAATTGTAGGCTTTGCCGCCATCATGACAGAAAGGCAGCTTGAAATATCTATTCTGAGGAAGAGGCAGATGGAGATTAAAGATATCATGCAGTTTCTGAAAGAGCAGTACTATAAAAAAGAGATATCCGAAGATGACTTAAGAAAGCTTTATACTAACTTGGTAGAGCAATTGGCAGAGATAGAGGTAAGGATTAAAAGGCTGGGAAAAGACAGGAAGGCAAAAAAGGGTAAAAAAGTAATCACTTCTTAAGCTGTTTCCTTTTCTTTTTCCATGTTTCAAAAAGTCTTTCAACAGCTTTGGGCACATCCTCTTCATTCACGTTCAATTTTTTTGCAACCTCCTGCAGCACTCTTTCCTTATCCTTCAAATATTCTAAAGCCACGTCACCGGCTTTTATTTCAATCCTAACCAACCCATCAGCAATTCTTTTTGTCTTTACAACAGCTATATGCCCTATATCCCCAGTACTGTCACTATGTGTCCCTGCACATGCCTCTGTATCAAAATTTCCAATGCTAACTACCCTTATCTGTTTGGAAGGGACATAGCCGCCGGTGTATATTTCAAACCCATATTTATTCTCAGCCTCACTTCTATCCATCAAAGTTTTTGTTATTGGCAAGTTCTTTTGAATAATTTCATTGGCCATCTTCTCTATTTCCTCCACCTGCTCGTCAGTTAATGCTTCGTAATGAGTTATGTCAATCCTGGCTTTATCCACATCTTTTTCAGTCCCGTATTGATGGCACCATGGGCCTATCATTTTATGTACAACGCCATTGATAATGTGGATAGAATCATGATGCCTTCTTAACTTGTCCCGCCTTGTTTTATCAATTTTACCAATAATATTTTGCTTTTCTTTCGCATTTCCTTCAATTTTGTGAATTATAACATTCCCAATTTTGATCACATCCATTACCCTTGCATCGTCGATATACCCTGTGTCATGCATTTGTCCACCCTGCGTTGGATAAAATGCAGTTTGATCAAGAACAACAAAACCATCAAATGCTTTCAACACTTTTGCTTTAAACTCAAATACAGGAGGTTTCTCATAATACAAAATATTAGTTGCTGGCAAATTGCCAACATCAAATGGGAATTTCTCTTCAGCAGCTTTGTGTCCCATATGCTTTTCCGTGATTTTTTGGTAAAAGTTTGGTGGCGTTTCTGTACTCAGCTGTTCGGGTGTAATTCCCTCGGACTCATACAGTTTCATCAGCTCTTCTTCAGGTATCTTTCTTCCAGCATGATCATCGATTATTTTTCTACTCCTTTCGCGCATCTGGTTGTATCGTTTTTCTTCGACCTGTAAAATTTTCACTATGTCATCTTCATGTTTCTTCAGTTCTGGAAACAGTTTTTTTAGGTAGTCTGCATGCCAAATAGCTACATCTTCTAATTTCAAAGACCAATCGAATTTTTTGATAAAACTTAAAGCGCGCCTTAAGATAACTCGTAAGTTATAACCTCCACCTACATTGGACGGAAGTGCAGCGTCGGAAATAGCAAATGCTAATGCACGCGAGTGATCGCATATAGAATAGACTGCTTCGAGAGGGGCTATGTTCCTTTCCAACTTATCGACATCCACGTTCAATTGTCGTGCAACCTTTTCGCGTGCGATTTTAAGATCAGGAGTCTCTTCAATGTTCAGTGAACCGGCAATTTTTGCATATTTGAAAAAGAATTCTCTATCATAATCAATCTCGCAGATTTTTTTAACTTTATCTAAAACTGAGCCAAAAACCGCTTCGTAACCAGTTGGTGTACCATTTGAAAACCAAACCAAACGGTCAAGTCCCCACCCTACATCTATGGATTTCATTGGCAATTCTTTTATTGAATTATTTGAAATTCCAAATTGCATGAAACCAGAATTAACTAACTCCAATCCACGAGAAAATGTCTCTATATAAGGTCCTAATGCGGAAAAATCCGGCATTGTCCATAAATCTTCCACATAAATCAAATCCTCCCTAGGTATTCCCATCTCTTTAGTCAAAAAATCAAAATTAAGCTGTATACATTCATCCTTCCAATAACCCTCCTTTGGTGGGTTAAAAGCGTGCTGCCCAGGCATCATGAAACATGTGTGGTGCCTACCTGTAATTCCCACATTCTGAATATCTGAAAACCTTAGGCACATCTGTGGAACTATCAGAGGGTTAGCGGGATAATCAAAACTCATCACTCCATTATCAAATCGCTGAAAGTCGACAATAGAAGCTATGTTGAAAAATAAATCATTCCGCCATCTAGATACTACAGGATATCTGGAAATTGAAGAATGATTGTTTCTTACAAAGAACTTTTCAAAAAGTTTCCATGTTTCCATGTAGTCCCAGGATTTTTTTGTTATCGGGTTTTCAATGAAATTATATTCCTCGCCGCATGCCGGATCAGGGCAATGTTTTCTTCCCAAATCAAGAGTCCAGAATCCCTTTTTACAAGAATTACAGTTCTTTCTTACAAATCCTTCATCTTCAAAAATTTTTACCTTCCAATGTTTCTCCGACTCTTTTTGAAACGTTTTAAGAATCTCTTGTTTTGTTATCATCATCTTCTACTTAAATGTTTAGTATAGTTAAAATTAATGGATTTATTCCAGCGAAAAAAGTAATGCTCGGTAACAGCAGAACTCCCATGCAACTGCTTCTTCTGACACCCAAGTATGTGCATGACAGACCTATAGCAGTTGATGTCAATCCAATCAATAAACCGTAAACACCTGTCACGAGTGCTATCATGAGAAATAAAAAGCCAATGATGGCTAACGATAGGGAAGTATAATTGAATTTAACCAAAATATGTGGTATCACTCTTCCTAAATGCAGAGTTATAGGAACTACAATACCAGCTGAAAGAAGTATCACGCCTAGAAAAAGAAGCATGTCATTAAAATTTATTTCTGGCAATATTCGCTCTATAGCCACAGATGCTCCTGAACGGGGATTTGAGATCAAATAAAGGGAATTGAGTGAAATAACTTCATTAGCAGTATTGATGCTGGCGAGTGTTGTAAGAAATGCCCTAGCTTCTCCTAAGCCACCGATGTATTGCATGAATGTAGCCGCTTGCGACACTCCAACTGCCGGGAGTAAGCCTACTAACACTCCCGCGATAACGCCCAGAACTATTGACTTAGCTATGTTTAATTTAGACATTTTCAGCGTCGCATCAATTTCCTGTCTTGGAATTTTTGCCCTTTCTGTTATTGATGCCATTAAAGTGCTGATAGCGAATAATCCTGCAAAAGTAGGAAACAAAGCATTCTGCTGTGCAACGATAGATGAATTCAGAACTAGAATTCCCAAGACTCCTGAAAGAAGTACGATTAAACCTGCATACAATATTTTCTTCACTCGCCTCTCCGAAAGAATCATGAAGAGTATTACTACAATAAGTGGGTATGCTATGTAAGGTCGGATGATGTCATAGAGGATAGTAAAATAATTTCCGAAAAATAAAACAGTAATTATGCTTATTATCAATGCACCAAATCCTCCGATGGTTGTTAATAGAATAGCTTCGTATCCTCTTCCCTCCAACAGCAATCTATGGCCTGGCAAGATGGACAATGCGTTATTTTCGCCGTCAGGAGATCCAAGAAATATTGAAGGTATAAAGCTTGTAAACACTTGTGCAATAGCTATTGAGATTATAAAAACTACAAGATAGTATGGATTGGGGATTAAAACTGCAAGTGAAATAAACAAGGGTAATAGGTTATTGATGTGGAGACCCGGGAGCAATCCAAGGATAACACCAACAACAATTCCTAACAAACTGAAAAAGAATATTTCAATAAACATTATTCACCTAAAATTTTTACATCGTTTAAATTTTTTGGTATAATTTGCAGACTTCCTTTGTAATTTTCTACAATGCCTTTGACGGCAATTTTATCACCTACGTGGAAGTCATTTTCCGTAATTCCTATTTGAGCAAGCTCTTTCATGAAATCTGAAAACAACGGCACCTGTATTTTTGAATTGTTGTCCGAAACTGTAAGGAACAGATGTCCATCTTCATGCTTCCTTTTTTCGGCTAGATGGCCTTCAACAAGAATTTTACGCCCTTCCATATCGGCTGTTATATCGCTAATAAGTATGCTTTTTGGCTCTATTTGGATTGTTGCTATGTAAATCAATGCCAAGCCTATGACAGATGATGCTAGTGATATAAGCAATATGTGGTCTTTAGCAAGTTTCATTTGATCATCTGGTGTATCCAGATTTTTTGATAAAATCGCAGAATATTGGAAATGCCCCCCTGAACCATTTTGTGTAAGCCTCTGGATTTTCTGCTACATCCTTTTTGATTTCATCCAATGCCGAATAATTGACTCTATCCATCTCCTCTTTGTTCGGAATCACTTTCCCATTAAATTTCCCAATCAAGACTGCGCAATATTCGTTTTCAGAATACTCTTCATAAGCCTCTGTATAAGTAAATGAGCCACTCTTCTGCAAAGGAACCGAGATGCCGAGTTCGTGCTTCAAACATCTTTCAGCTGCAGTATCGTATGTCTCATCTTTTCTAACGTGGCTTGTAGCAGTGACATCCCATCTCTGGCCGCCTAGTTTATCCTTGGATCTGAACTGCAGCAATACTCTGCCCTCATCATCGAATAGAAATACTACAAATGCCCTATGTCTTTTGCCATTGCCTTGATGGCATTCTTCTCTGCTCGCAAACCCTATGGGATTGTCTTTGTCATCTACCAAAATCAATGTTTCTTTCATCAGATCACTTAAAAAACATAATTTCTATTTGCCGCCCTTGAAATTCCAACTTATCTTTGAATTCTCCTTCTAACCTGCCTATGACCACCTTTTTCGCACCCACTTCCTTCATCAAAAATTCATTGTAGTTCTTCAATACAGCATTGGTTTTATCATCGGACTTCAAGCTTAAATTTATCAACTCTTTGACATCAAAGCCGTTTCTTTTTCTGGAATCCTGTATTGATCTTATCAATTCTTTCACCATTGCTTCTTCTAACAGTTGCTTGTCAAGAACTTTGTTAACCATTACCTCTCCAAAGGGTAGCTTGATTGAAGAGAATTGTCCTGTGGGTTTCTTCTTAACAGTTTTTATTCCTTTTGAATTACAAGCCGATAACAAAATATTTTTTAATTGCCTTACTGCCGAATTTACTTTTCTATCAGCCGAAAAAACTAGAACCTCTTTTACCGGCCATCTTAATTTCAAGCTTGCCTGATTTCTTGCTGCTGATGATGCTTCAACCAATTGCTTTACTATAGACATGCTCTCCTCCAGTTTTTTGTCTATGAATTTTTTGTCACCCTTAGGCCAATCGTACATGTGGATGGATTCTTTGCCTTTCTTCAAGGGTTTTATAACTGTTTGATAAACATGCTCTGCCAGCATTGGTGTAAACGGCGCGAGCAGTTTAAGCAAAGTTTCTGTTGTGTATAGAAGTGTGTAAAATGCCGATTGCCTGTCTTTGCCTTTGTATGTAACCCAAACCCTGTCTCTTACCAGCTTCACATACCATCTCGAAAAATCGTTTAGGATGAAGCTGCTGATTTCACTAGCCGCTTTCTGCGAGTTGAAAGTTTTGCAATAGTCTGTGCAATTCGCAACTAAAGAATTTAATTTTGATAAAAGCCATCTGTCTTCCAATTTTAGATTTTTTGGTTTACCAGCATTAGTAACGTAGGTTTTGATGAAGTTGAATGTGTTTCTTATGATGACAAAAGATTTTGCAACTTCATCCAGATCCTCCCATTTGAAGTAATAGTCTTCCCATGGTGCCCCAGATAAAAAGTAAAATCGTGACACGTCTCTTCCGTGCTTTTCTATTAATTTTTCAGGTTCGACAGCATTGCCTTTGCTTTTACTCATCTTGATTCCATGGGAATCTAGAACAAAACCGTGAAATAGAACATTATCAAATGACCTCCTGTTGAAAGTTATGATGCTAGTGATCATTAATGAGTTCCACCAGCCTCTTATCTGGTCAGGCCCTTCCAAGATAAAATCGGCAGGCCACATCTTGGTGAACAGAGTTTTGTTTCTAGGATATCCCAGAGAAGCCCAAGGAGCAACACCAGAATCGAACCAAACATCCAGGACATCTGGAACCCTTTTCATAGTTCCCTTTCCGCATTTTTTGCATGTCCACTGCACTTCGTCTATGTACGGCTTGTGAAAGTCTTTCGGTATCTTAGGCAATTCGTCACGCGAGCCAATTACTTTAACATTCTGGCATGCATCACAAATCCAAATTGGCAGCGGTATTCCCCAGTATCGCTGCCTAGATATAGGCCAATCACTCAAACTCTCTAACCAATTTTTAAATCTCTGGCCAGCCCAAGAAGGAACCCAATTTATTTTTTCATTTTCCTTTAGAAGTTTGTCGCGTATTTGGGTCACTTTGAAGAACCACTGCGGAACAGCCATCTGCAGCAATGGATAATTGCATCGCCAACATAATGGGTAATCATGAGTAACCTTTTCTTCAAACAATAATGCGTTTCTGTTCCTCAAATCTTCAATAATTATTTTATCTGCATCTTTCGCATACATGCCTGCGTATTTCCCTGAATTTTCATCAAATGTCCCATCTAGTTTTAAAGGACTGATTGCCGGCAGATTATTTTTCATTCCGACTTCATAATCTTCCTTGCCATGCCCTGGCGCTGTATGGACTAAACCGGTTCCTTCTTCCAAACTTACATACTGGTCTGATAAAACAACTCTATGTATATTCTTCAAAACTTTGTGGAATGGAAGTAAGTCTGAAAGTGGGTGGTTGTATTCTATGCCTTCCAGTTGTTTGCCTTTTAGTGAATCAATTACCTTATAGTTAGTTATATTGAATTTGCTCATCAAAGTCTCCAGCAAATCTTTAGCTACAACCAAAATTTCATTGTTTACTTTCACTTTCACATATTCTGCGTTTGGTTTAGCCATAATACCCATGTTAGAAGGAATCGTCCATGGAGTGGTAGTCATGATCAGTAAATATTCATTAGGTTTATTCTTTATCTGAAACTTTACATAGATAGAAGGATCTGTAACTTTTTCGTATTCAATCTCGTTATAAGCAACAGCAGTCTCGCAATGCGGGCAGACATGGACAGAATAAACGCCCTTGTACAAGAACCCCTTTTCAAATGCCTGCTTGAATGTAAACCAAGCGCCTTCTATATAATCGTTATCCAACGTCATGTAAGGATTGTTCCAATCCATCCAAACACCAAGATTGGCGAATTGCTTGTTTTGAACGTCTATGTATTGTGTGGCAAAGTTCTTGCATTCGTTAACAAATTTATCTACACCGAATTTCTCTATGTCTTTTTTTGTCTTGAAGCCGAATTTCTGCTCTATTTTATTTTCTATTGGGACGCCATGTGTATCGTATCCAGGTTGGTCCCAAACATTAAATCCAAACATCCTGAAAAAGCGTATGTAGAAATCTTTGATTATCTTGTTCATTGCAGTACCCATATGTATGCTGCCGGTTGCATATGGCGGTCCATCGAGGAAGTAGAATTTCTTTGCATTTTTCCTTAGAGTCTTAACTTTTTCGTAAATTTTATTCCTTGTCCAAAATTGGAAAATTTGCTCTTCTATCTCTTTAGTATTCATGAAATCACTTTTGGTGATAGTTTTAAATAAAGTTTAGAATTAGACGATCCGGCAACCACTCATTAGGCTCACTTAAGTATAATTCCCACCTCAAGCTATTTAAACCTGCTAAGATACTGTAATTGAAAGGTGTAAAGAATGAAGGGTGAAAATAGAAGTGGTTTAGTTCACTTTGGCTAGTGCTTATTCTAAAGATAATAACAACAGAGTAAAAATATCTAATATGAAATTCCAGCCTCCTAAGGGAACAAGAGATTTCCTGCCAGAAGAGATGGCTAAACGCAGAAAGGTTTTTGAAAAGATAAGAAAAGTGTTTGAAGGCTACGGATATGGCGAAGTATGGACGCCTGCATTTGAAGATTTCGAATTGTTATCAAAAAAATCTGGTCCTGACATAGAAAATGAGATTTATGTATTCACAGACAAAGCCGGTAGAAAACTGGGATTGAGGTTTGACCCCACAGTGTCTATATGCAGAATCGTCGCATCTGATACTTCATTGCCAAAACCAATTAAATTCTGCTATATCACAAACATGTGGAGATATGACCAGCCAGGGAAAGGGCGTTGGCGTGAATTCTGGCAGGCTGGAGTGGAACTAATTGGCTCAAACAAGCCTGAAGCCGATGCAGAAATTTTATCTGTAGTTTATGATGTGCTCAAGTCTGTTGGCATCAAAAAGTTTTATTTTAAAATCAACTCAAGAAAAATCGTTGAGAGTTTAATCAAGCAGTCTGGAATTCCTGAAAGTAAAAAGTTCGATGTATTTAGAGTAATAGACAAGTTAGGCAAAATAGGAGAGAAGGGTGTAAGGAGTGAATTGGGAAAATACAAAATTGCTAGCAACTCCATCGACAAATTCTTAGAACTTGTAAAATCTGGTAAACCGGATGAAGTAAAGGACTTGAAAGGAATAAAATCGCTTGCAGAGAAGATGGGTGTTGAGAACATTAAAATAGATTTCAGCATAGTACGGGGAATTGATTACTATACTGGATTTGTTTTTGAAACTTTTGTAGAGGGGGAAGAAGATTTCGGTTCTGTCGCCTCTGGTGGAAGATATGATACTTTGGTTGGCTTATATGGCGGCCAGGATTTACCTGCGACTGGATTTGGAATTGGGGTGGATAGATTGATGGAAGTTGTAGTAGATGCTGAAAAATATTGCCCTGTTGATGTGTATGTTGCGATTGTTGACGATAGTGTAAAGGACAAAGCATTCGAAATTGTTCAAAGTCTAAGAAGAAATTCCATTCGAGCTGATATTAACATTATGGACAGGAAATTATCAAATCAATTGGAATATGCTAATTCATTAGAAATACCTTTCGTTGTAATTGTTGGCAAGAAAGAATTGGGGAGAAATCTTGTTAAGGTAAAAGACATGATAAAAGGTAAGGAAAGTGAAGTGAAATTACATGAACTTGTAAGTTTCCTAAATAAGACTTAAGATAAAACCTTTTCAACAAGTGCAGTCAGTTCTGTCATTGAATAAGAGTCGGCTACTGATAGTTTGTTACTCACAGATCTTCCGCCTCTATGCTTTCTCCTATCTACATAGACTAACCTACCATCATAATACATAGTTACCCCATCAAAATTATTTCCATATATAATGCGTTGTCTTTCTGCTAATTCTGCTACTATTTTTCTCATAGGTCCATTTGGATCAATAAAAATAGGATGCCCGTTCAAATCAATAGGTCCTCGTAAAAATCTACCATAGTGACCTTCTTGAGTAAATTGATAGGGTGCCTTAGTTCTCATACTTAATCATCTGATAATTCCATTGGAAAATATTTCTGCCAAGTTCGATATAAGATAATCGGGATTTTGTTCAATTACCTTATCTCTTGTTTGATATGGATTTTCATTTCTCAACACAGCAACAGTCTTAACACCCGCCCTTTTTCCTGTCAATATGTCTTCAACCATATCACCAATGAATACTGCATCTGTGATGTCAACACCAATTTTCGATAATGCGATAAGTAAAGGTTTGGGCGATGGTTTATGTTCATCTGTATCGTCGAAAGTTATAATTGCATCAAAGTAGTTTTGGATTCCAAAAGATTGCAAATGCCTTGAAACTACTTCTTTTGGAAGATGAGTGACGATTCCTAATTTTATGCCTCTGGATTTCAATTGCTGCAACACAGTATTTACTTCTGGATATAGCTTAACGTCATCGAAAAATAAAGGATAAAATTTTTTGAAGTAAAAATCAGTGGCTTTGCTATCGAATTCAGATAAACCAAAAGATTTGTAGTATTCCCAAAATGGTATTTTAGTTCTGCCTTGGAAATCTTCAAATGTTACCGGCTCTAATTTCATTTCTTCAAGAATTCTGTTGGAAATGTTAAAAATAGCATTTACATCATCCAGCAACACACCGCTTCCGTCAAAAATGCATGCTTTTACTTCTGGCATAGTGTTCTACCCGCTTTAAATTTCTATTGTAGGCAAAAACTAATAAAGTATATCCTCCATTATATACATCGGTATAATGTTTTACCGTGGTGAAATAGGGTCTAAATTAGCTTATTTCAGGCAAATGAAGACTTTTTTGTCTTTTTTGTTTCTTTCTAAGATAATCAAGACTGTCTTATATAATTATAAGGTAGAAAATGTCTTTAACTAGTGGAAAGTGTTTAAAAATGACAAATTATGATAAAATTTCCAAAGAAGCCTTGAAACAAGTAAGGCCGACAAAGGAGCAACGAAGGAAGCTTGAAAGTTTGGCCAACAAAACTCTCTCCTTAACCAAAAAGGTGGCTAAGAGATATAAAGCGAAAGCCATGCTTGCCGGCAGCATTACCCGAGACACTTGGCTGCCAAACAAGAATGAGTTTGATGTTTTTGCTCTATTTCCTGAAAAGCTGACGAAAAAGCAACTGGAGACTACAGGATTGCAGGTTGGGAAGGTTGTCATTACCAAGCTGAAGGGTGAATATGAGATAGCATATGCTGAGCATCCGTATGTTTCTGGAAAAATTAATGATATTAGCATCGACATAGTCCCTTGCTATGAAGTCACTTCTACGGAACATTTGAAGTCTGCAGTTGACAGAACTCCCTTTCATGTTCGATATATAGAAAAAAAACTGCCGTTGGGGTTATCAGATGAGGTCAGGCTTTTAAAGAAATTTCTAGTTTCGAATGGAATGTATGGTGCCGATACTAAAGTGCTTGGCTATTCCGGCTATGTGTGCGAGTTATTGATTATAGCTTATAGAAGCTTTCTGAATGTGTTGAAAGCGTCTGTAAAATGGACGGCTGGGGAGATTATTGATATGGAAAAATTCTATGCCAAACAAGATTACCAAAAGCTTGTGGAGATGTTCAAAGGGCAGGCCTTGATTCTTTTAGATCCTACGGATAAAACAAGAAATACAGCTGCGGCTTTATCCGCATTCAATTTTTTTAAATTCAAGAAGTATGCGCAGATGTTTTTAGATAGTCCTTCATTGGAGTTGATGATAGGCAAAGACACGCAGCCTCTAGGTGAGAGTGAACTGATAGAATTGCAGATGAAAAGAAGGACCGAATTGGTGGTGGTGAAATTCATACCGCCTAAAGTTGTTCCAGATATCTTATGGCCGCAGCTAAGGAGGTTTGCTGACAGACTGCAGAGCATACTGGAAGAAACCAAGTATGAGTTTAAAGTTTTGAATAAGGATGTGTTTACTGACGAGAGGTTTATCGCTACAGCTATTTTGGAGATGGAGGTATCGAAACTGCCTGCTATGCAGAAGAAAGTTGGGCCGAGCATTTTTGATTTGAAGGATGCTGAGAATTTCTTGAACAAGTATAAGGAACAGGCTATAGGCATTTATCCGGAAGATGGCTTTTGGGTTGCTGAAGTTAATAGAGACTTTTTGACGGCTAGGGACAAGCTTGTAGACAGCTTAACTAAGCCTTTGGACATTTTGAAGGCGAAAGGCATACCAAACCATATCGCCGAAAGGATTGCAAACGGGTTTGAGGTCTTTTCTGAGACTGAGAGGATAATGCAAGTCGTTCAAAGGAACACTGATTTCGGGGTTTTCCTTAGGAAGTATTTTGAGAGGGAAAAATTAAGCTAACCTCAGTAACGGCGTGGTATGGCAAAAGCCATAATCAATATTATGAAAATTATTACTGCAAAAATTACTACAAAAATTAGCAAAGTTTGGTCCTTCGCACCAGATATCAAACTACTCAGGTAGGCATCGCCGGAGAAGAAGAAAAAATAGGCGTTAATGAAAATTACTATAGCAAGCAACAACATCGGTAGAGCATAGCCCATGTTAATTGATTTATTTTAACTCAACTTATATCTTTCATTAGCTGTATTTCTTTAATTTTAGGAGTGAAATAATAATATGATTGAAATCACGTTTTTGGGCACTGTATCTGGCATACCGAGCAAAGACAGGAATCACTCAGCTATAATTTTGGAATACTATGGCGAGGAAAAGGATACATTGCTTTTTGACTGTGGCGAGGGGACGCAGAAGCAATTGTTGCTGGCTGGGATTAATTTTATGGATATAGATAAGATTTTTATCAGCCATTGGCATGCTGACCATTTTGCTGGGCTAATTCCTTTGATTCAAACCATGAATTTAGAAAAGAGAAAGAAGGAATTGAAGATTTTTGCGCCAGAGGCAGAAAGGTTTGTTGCGGATATAGTTGATTTAGGGTATTTCGGTCTTAGGTTTCCTATAGAAGCGGTGAATGTCCCATTTGAAGGGGAGGAGATAACTAAAATTTTAGACTCAAGCGAATATGAGGTGTTGTCAATACCAACGTTGCATACGGTTCCTTCTGCCGCTTACTGCTTTAAAGAGAAGGACAAATGGAATATTGATGTTGCTAAATTGAAGGAATTGGGGTTGAAGAGGGGATATTGGTTGAAGAAATTGAAGAAGGAGGGCAAGGCTGAATATAAAAATAAGATCATCACGATAACAGAAGTTGCTAATTCTAAATCTGGATTAAAGGTTGTCTATACAGGTGACACCAAAGTGTGTAAGAATGTTGTAAAAATTGCTAAAGAGGGGGATTTGCTGATACATGATGCTACATTCTTGGATGAAGATAAGGAGAGGGGGAAGTATCATGCTACAGCTAAAGAAGCGGCGGAGGTGGCTAAAAAAGCTGATGTCAAGCAGTTGATTATAACACATGTCAGCAGAAGATATACTGATACAAAGCCATTGGAGGATGAAGCTAAAGTTGTATTTCCTAATTCTAAAGTTGCATACGATTTTATGAAGGTTAAGTTGAAGAATTGATGCCCCCGCCGAGATTTGAACTCGGATTCCAACCTCCGCAGGGTTACACAGGTTTTGTGTCCTGGTCCAGGTTAGACGACAGGGGCTTTAGTAATCTATTAAAATTAACGATTTTAACTTAATTAAACCAAGTGATGTAATGAGATGCAGTACGTGCAATGTAAATACTTTGGTAAAAACTAATTTCATCCGCTTCAACTGTCCTGATTGCGGCCAAGCGGAAATTGTCAGATGTGCGAATTGCAAGAATTTAAGTTCTAAATATAGCTGCAGTAAATGCAAGTTCCTAGGTCCTTGAAATGTCTCAAGTTCTTGTTACTTTAAAAGTCATGCCTAAAGAGGCTGGTATAGATTTGGATAAGTTGGAAGGTAAAATCAAATCATTAATAAAGCCGGATAGAATAGTCAGAGAACCTATTGCTTTTGGATTGGTTGCTTTAAGAGTTTCAAAGCTGGTTGAAGATTCTGAAGGGCAGGTGGATGCAATAGAGAATAAGTTAAAATCTGTGGACGATGTTGGGGAAATTGAAGTAGTGGAAGTTACTAGGACAATCTAGAATGAGTGAGAAGTTTTTATTCTGACAAAGCAAACTTAATTTATGCCTCTAAGAAGCTGGAAGACTGCTATTCTATGGATTTTCGGCTCAATATCGATTTTATTAGGATCGATGATATCTGGGAGGTTGGATATTTCACCGGGAGTTGACGAGATGGGATTTATTCTGGCTCTAGTCATTTCGATAATGCTATTTTTGATTGGAGGCTTGCTATGGATATCCGTAGCTATAGCAGCAAGGGGTTCAAAGCACTAATTCCCTTTCCAATTTCTTAACTAAATCAAACTTCTTCTTCAACTCAGACTTCAATATATCATTATTCTTCACTTCAACAGAATCAACATTATTTGCCTCAGCCAACTTGTAACTCAAATAATCGCCTATGGCAATTAAATTCATCATCCTCGCCAATAGCGATTGCCCTTTCGCAAAAATCTCATTCACATTCTTCACTCTATTTTCAGCCAGTTTTCTCGTCAAATCAAATCTTGCTTTAATCTGCTCACTATCACTCTCATCTCTCAAAAGCAGCATAGAGAAATTCTTGTTCAATGCCTTATCCTGAAACGCATTAATCTCGTTATGATTCAACTCAGGCAATATTTCATGCTTCGCAGGCACTTTGCTGTTTTCATTGAATTGATTCTGCATCCTTTTAGCTACTGCAGTAAATTTATTTGAAGTATAAATCAAAGGAATGGCATTTCTAAAACTACCAGCCATCTTATAGTAGTGATTCAAGTTCAACTCCCTAAGCAATTTAACAGCCTCCTGCACATCTTTCTTCAAATCTATCGCTTGTATCTTCTGCAGGTAAGCGACCATTGGCATGAACAAATAAGGCAGAGCCTCCCTAGGCAAATGGCCTCCAGGCAACTTAACAAATGGCAGTTTTAATTTCCCGCACCATTCCTGCAACTTCCCGTTAGACGATATGCATATTATCTTACTCCCTCTTCGAAATGCTTCGACGAATTGGCTTAGTGTTTCTTCTGTATTGCCGGAATAGCTAACGCAAAAAACCAGGGTCTTGTCATCGGCATAATAAGGCAGCGTGTAATCGCTAAAAACCTCTACCGGATATTCTAGTTTATCCCTCAACAAATCCTTTAGCAACAATCCCCCAATGCCAGAACCGCCAATGCCGCAAATCAAAATCTTGTCAAATTCGTAAGCCGGCAATTGAGATTTATTTGTTATATCCCATGCGTCCAAAATCATTTCCGAATATTTTTTTATTGCTTCTATTGGCATACAATCAATATAGCTTATAACATAGTGCTAGCAACAAACAACCTATGCCTGTCCTTTCCTTCAAATTCATTGAAAATTCTCTTTATTATCATCTTCTTAGGGTCAGGCAGCATAGACACCCTATCTTGGACATCCTTGAAAGTTTCGAATGGCTTCTTCTTTCGTTCATTTAAGATATCCCATAGATGGGATTTTCCTATCCCAGGCAACAGTTCTAATGAATGCATTCGTGTAGTTAGGGAACTAGATTTATTGAAAAATTCCACAAATCTTTTCTCATCATTTTGAACCAACTCAACCACAACCTCCTGTATGCTGTCTTTGGCATACGACGTCAATTCACTGTAATTAATCCTACCACGTATGTATTTCACCTGATCCCGCTTGCTTTCGCCGATGTAAAGCCTGTCTTTTGTCTTGACAGCAACATCATCTTTTATAGCAACCTCCAGCAAGTTGAAAAACTTATCGCCAACGCATTGAGCCACTGGCTCTGCACGCCTATCAGATGGTTTGCCATGCTGCAAAAAATCTAAAACTATCACGTAATCGTCTTTTGCTATCATTTGTTTCACCAAATGCTTTAAACAGTTTTTTTCACAGTTTCAAGGATTAGATTTAGTTCGTCTTCTGTAAATGTTGCGTATTCCTTATGCAAAATTACCCTCAAGTCTTCTTTATCTTCAGGTAAAAAATTAACAATAGAAATTATGTGCCTGTCCCTTAATTTTTCTATTTTATTCAAGTCCTCCATCAAGGCCTTGATTTTATCCGTTGGCACAGCAATGAACTTCCTTAAAATCTCGATTGCATTCTTCTGCTCATACTTCAACTCCCCATCTGCATTCTTTTCTAGCAATTCTTTGGCCTCTGAATCGGTTACGATTTGCTCGCTTACTATCTCCATCATATCACATTTCTTATTTACAGTTATAGCATATAAATCAGATGGCTTTCAGGTGTTCTGGTCTTGAGGTAATCTTTTTCATCTTCCTGCCGTCAAACAGCTCAACTATATAGCTCCTGCCGTTTTTACCAATAACCTTCCCTATTTTGCCCTTGAATCTTGGAAATGGCATTCCTTTCTGACTAGAAGGCTCTAGTTCGATAACCACATTTTGCCCTTCATTGAATTCTCGTAGAAATTTCGTAATCGGAGGCCTAAATGAGGGTTTTTGGCGCAATTTTTTCCTGGTTGATTGCCTAAAGCCTCTGGATTTATTAGTCATAAACTCACTTTGTATGTATTCTATGAAAGACCCAACTACTATAAATTACATCTGCGGACAGACTTAAAAAGATTGAGGGAATCGGTGAAAATACCGGAAGGGAACAAGAAGCTTATACTGGATTTCATGAAACAGGGGTTTTAGTTTTTATATCCAGCCCAAATAACTCTTCGACAATAATATCTAATGCTCTTTGCACATTTTCATTTTGTAAAAATCTTCCATCTACAGATACACTTCCATCAGCTGAAACACCAATATGTGCTTTTACAGGTTCAATTGTTCTCTCTTTAGCTTCGTAAATTGTTTCTTGTCTTTCTCGCTGGCCAAATCCTAAGAATCCTCTAGTCTTTGTAGTTCTTTCTCTATGCTTGGATAACACAATATTAGGAAGTGGTGCATAAGATTCTCCTACTTTTCTTACCAAGCCCTGCTCTTTTAATTCTTCATACGTACCTCTACCTCGATAAACCAATGTTTCCTCTTCACCAACAGCAACACTAACGCGTAGATGCATTACTCCTGTTTCAAGGTTATGACTTACGCCGCCTACATCAACCTCGTAAGGAGGATTCCATTTTAACTTTGCTTTCATTATGTCTAAGTTTAAAGGATCGAAATCATCAACGGGTATCGTATAATAATGCCCATCGTCGTCGGAAGCATAATTACACTGACCTTTTACAGGACTAATATAAAAGGTGATACCCACGTATGACTTATGATAATCTTGATATCTAACTTCTTTTACATTTAACTCTTGAGCAACTCTTTGCCCAACACTTAGAAGTTCTTGTTGACGCTGATCTCTTGTGATAACATTCCAATCAGGAGGTTGAGGTCGTCTTTCGAAGGCGGTTTGAAAGTACATTACCATTTATATCACCAAAAATTACGGTTATTAACTATTTAAATCTTTAAATCATCAGAAATTCAATAAAGCTGTGTAAGTAATCTATACATCATCCAATCTTTATAACATCTAACTTTATCTTTTTAACATTATTGCCAAGTATCTCCGAAATGTTGGGCTTAGTTCTGCCATCGTCCCCGCTTATCAATTCTTTGATGTACAGCCCAGCTTCAGCCCTTATCTTCAATTGCAGTCTACGATTGGCCAATTGTTTATAGGAAATTGCTTTGACTAAACGCTTTCTGAACTTATCAGCCCTTCTGTGGACAACACGGAGGGGAGTTTTTTGGATGATAGGCTCTTTGATGATTCCTTTAACCAACTTCAACTTCTTCTTGTCTATGTCTTGCTTAAACTCAACCTCTGCGAGATATGTCTTGTCAATCCTGTCAGTCTTCAATTTTCGTATAATATATTTGCCTTCTTTGATTAATTTCAAACTTGTAACTTTGGCCTTTTTAGATTTGTTTATTTGCTTTTCCATCTTTTTTAAATCCAGCTTCCTTATGGTTGGCCTTATCAATTCTAGCACAAACGGCCTGTAGTCTAACTCCCTAGCATCTATGTCTGCCCTACCGGCACCATGGAAAGCAGAACTTTTGCTGTTAGTCGCCTTTATCAAAGGCTTCTCTACAATCTCTTGGACAGAGGTAGGATACAGCTTGCCTTCACCCTTGCAGAAAGTGCATCCTTTGCCACTGCACCTGCTGCATATCCATTTGGTTTGCGGTATACCCCTAACTAATTTTTGATATTTGCCGTAGACAAACAAATTCCTTATCTGCAGCCTTATGTTATCAGTATCCAAATCAACTACTATCGTTATATCGGGATTTTTCAAATCAAACTTTTTTCCAGTTAATTTTTCTAATATTTTCCCAAGTTCCCTATTTATTTCAGATTTAATCGGCTCCACATCTTCGATTCCTATTCGCTCCCATAATTCCTCTTGCCTTCTAGCGACTTCTCTTGAGATTATAGACCCTATTAAAAAAGTGTTGAATTCTATATCGCCTAGTTTTTTGGCAATAGAATTGGCAATTTTGCCTATGCGGTTTTTAAAGAAATTGTTGCACATATTGCAAACGTCTGGCTCTTTAAATTCGGATTTATTTAATTTATTTGCAAATTCCCTTAAAATTTTCCCCCGCTCGGCATTAGTCAAGCCATGCCCCAGCATCCCGAATTGGCGCCCCAAACAGTTTAAACACAGTCCATTTATCAGGATTTCGAGCAGTTTTTCTCGATTTTTTGCCTGTTCAAGAACTTCCACAGGAAATTTCATAAATTGATTTCATGAAATTAGAATTTAAACCCAAACTGTTTTGATATATTTTTGAGTGCCCCTCTTTGCAAACCCTTCATTCCACCCATAGACTTGAACAGCTTCTTCATCTGGTTGTATTGGGTCAGCAGTTCCCTTACATCAGCTTCACTTCTGCCAGAACCCTTGGCTATTCTAGCAATTCTTTTATTATTGATAATTTCAGGATACTCGCGTTCTTCTTTTGTCATGCTCTGGATTATAATTTTGAATGACTTCAATTTTCCCTCCTGCTTTTCCAGCATACCCTCCGGCAATTTCATCATCCCCATACCAGGAATCATATTCGCAATCTGGCTCAATGGCCCCATCTTTCCCATGGCTTCTATCTGCTCGTAAAAGTCTTGCAGCGTAAATTTTCCTTCTGCGATTTTCTCCACAGATTCTTTCTTAATCTCCACTTCTTTTGCCTTTTCAAGCAATGTCTGCAAATCACCCAGTCCAAGCAACCTTGAAACAAATCTAGTTGGATCGTACAATTCCAAATCTTCTATCTTCTCTCCAACACCAATGAACTTTACCTTAGCGCCTGTTGTTGAAGTAGCTGCAAGCGCCCCGCCAGCCTTGGCAGTTCCATCCATCTTGGTTATTATCACACCGGTTATCCCAACCAATTTGTGAAATTCTTCTGATTGCTGCTTAGCAACTTTTCCCAAATCGGCAGGGATTACTAAAACCACTTCATCAGGTTTTATTATTTCGCCTAATTTCTTCAGTTCATCAGCCAATTCTATATCCAAAGCATTCCTGCCAGCTGTATCGAAAATTAAAACATCGTTTTTAGCGAATTTTTCTAATGCATTTTTTGCAGTTGAATAGGGATCCTTGTTATCTTCGACGTATGCAGGTATACCAATTTGTTTACCTATCTGCATTATTTGATCTGCCGCAGCGGGGCGGTGGTAGTCCAATCCTATAAAAACTGGCTTCAATCCCTGTTTCAAGAAATACTTGCCGAGTTTACCGGCCGTAGTAGTTTTACCTGACCCAAACAAACCCACGAGCATTATTTTTCTTTTGCCCAATAAACCTACGGGTTTTTCACCCAAAAGTCTTATTAGCTCTTCGTAAATTACCTTCAAAACATGTTCCCTTAGAGTTAAACCTGGAGGAATCTTTTCGTCCAAACATTTTTTCCTTATATTTGCCAAAAGTTCTCCTGTTAGATTTACGTCAACATCGGATTGCAATAATATTGTTTCCATATCGCGGAGGGTTTCTTCTACTGCGACCTTATCGATAGTTGTGCCTGTAATTAATTTCCTTATTAGGTTTCCCAGTCCTTTGCTTAGGCTATTCAACATAATTAAAAACTAATTAACTGGAACTTTTAAGATTTTCCCCAAGTAAACTACTGACGAATTTTTCCTTGTCAAACTTCTCCAAATCATTGTATTCCTGCCCCAAGCCTAAGAATAAAATGGGCTTGCTTAATTCATAAGTGACTGACAGGATTGCCCCGCCCTTCTCGTTCACATCAACTTTCGTGAATATTGATGCGTCAACACCCGCCTCATTAAAAATTCTAGCCTGCGTAATTGCATCGTTCCCTGTTAAAGAGTCTATGACAAGAATTTTCAAATCTGGCTTATTAACTCTGACGATTTTTTGCATCTGCTCCATCAAATTTCTGTTTGTATGGGCCCGTCCGGCTGTATCAGCCAACACCACATCAACGTTATTTGCTTTGGCATGAGCAATTGCATCAAATAATACAGCGGCGGGGTCAGCGCCATATTTGTGCTTGATTATTTTAACTCCTATTTTTCCCGCATGCTCTTCCAACTGCTCGATAGATGCTGCACGAAATGTATCGCAAGCGGCAAAGACACAAGTATAGCCCTTATCCTTAAGCATTTTACCAAATTTTGCCAATGAAGTTGTCTTACCTGAGCCATTGAAGCCCAAGAACAGCAAAACTAAAGGCTTTTTTTGTCTTATTAACTCCTCTAAATCCAGCTCTTTAACGTCTAGTATTTTCAACAAACTTTCCCTTAATGCGCTAGCAACAATTTCCTTGTCTTTGCCTTTCTTAATTTCTTTCCCAGCCAATGATTCTATCAAACTTTGCTTTATTTTTACCACAACTTCAACTGCAACATCTGCTTCTATCAAATCAACCTCCAAAGCATCTAGAATAGGCAACAAATCTTTCTCTGTTAATGTCTTTTCAACCAATGTTTTCTTTATTTTTTCTTTTATTTTTTTGAAAATAGATTTGGTTTCTTCTGGTTTTTTCTTGCTTTCTGCCAAACCTGATTTTATTTCTTCAATTATTTCTGGTATTTCTTCTTTTACTGGTTCGATTTGCTCTAAAATTTCTTCCGGCTTTTTATCTTCTGCTTGCTCAATTACTTCTTCGATTTTTTCTGCAGCCGCATCCTTCTTTTTTAATTTATCAGAAATGGATTCGACTACTTTTGATAATTTCTTTTTTAAAAGACCGAACATTTAACCAGCCTGTTGCTGAAATTCTTTAGCCAAATCCTGTAGCTCTGGACCGAGTTGATTAACTGCATTGGAAACCTTTAAAATCTCCTGCTGCAGCTGGTTGATAGAATTTTCAAGCCCACTCTTTCTTTTATTGAGTGTAGCTTTGCCTTCTTCAGCAGTTTTCTCTAAGGCGACATTAGCACCAATTTCTACTATCACATTATCTTTATCGATTGTTTTGGCTACCTTGTACGCCCCGCTACCTATGGGGAAGATAATCTCGCCTTCGGATTTGTGCAAATCTTCGATGCTATTTATCGTTGATTGCAACTCCATAAGTTTATTTATAAGCATGTCCCTTTGCTTTAACAAAGCGTCTAATCTAGACTCGAAAAGCCTGTAAGCGAATATCTTTTCCTGCAATTCCTTCTCGTTCATAGAATCTAATGTTAATTGGAAGGTAAACTATTAAAAAAGCCCAAATTCGGTCATCCATTCTGCAGTTTGGCAACCAGTCAAATGGGGCATAATATCTAGTGAACTGTATTTATGCTTTTTTATCAAATCCATTATATACATGAAATCATATAAATGAATAAAAATCATGATATGCATTAAATTAATTAAATAATAAAATTCCATGAAATGATAAAATGTCACGAGCTATAATAAGCGTAAGAGACGACACTTTTGAAGTTCTCAGGAAAGAAAAGCTGATTCTCGGCTCAAAGAATGCAAAAAGGAGATATACTTGGGATGATTTTTTCCGGGATCTTTTGAAAAAGTGATGGGTATGAAAATCAAAAAAGAGGCCAAAGCAATATCCTCGATAATAGGCACCTTATTGATACTAATAATTACAATTGGTTTGGTTGGATTTAGTTATTCATTTATTTCCGGCGTTTTTACCAGCAAAACTTCAACAGCATTCTCAGTGGTTGATGCATTCAAAGACACCATTACTGTCATAAATAGCGGCACAGATGCGATAAAAGAAATCAAAGCCACTGAAGCTGGCAATCCTGTTGATCTATTAATCTCCCCATTCCCAATTCCCCCAGGACAAACAGCAACAATACAAGCACTATCATCCCTGCCAGAAGGCAAACATACTCTAAGATTGTGTACATCCAGCATGTGCAGTACAGCAATAATAACTGTACTAGGACAGATTATGAAGATAATTTCCTCTCCAGCAATATTATTTGTACCAAGTGTTGTTGCGGCAGGACCAGACGGCATTTATTTCCAAAGCTCCGCTGGAAGTGATTTGGCGGTCATCAAGGATGATGGCAGCGTCGGCATCGGGACTACGAGTCCGGCAAAAAAATTACACGTGTTTGGTGGCGCTTCCGGGTTAAGCTCCTCTTCAGGCACAGATGTTCTTATTGAAGACAGCGCAGTTCCAACTCTTCAATTTCTTTCTCCATCTAGTTCGTACAATCTAATTCTCTTTGGTGATACTGCAACAAGCTTTTCTGCCGCGATAGGAAGCGGCACTCCAACAGGAACTAGTGGTGTTGGGGACCTTGAGTTTAGAACTGGAGGCACTGGCGGTGCACAGAGTCGGATGGTTATAACGCCATCAGGCAACGTCGGAATTGGGACGACGACGCCAAGTAGCAAGCTTGAAGTCAGTGGCGGTGGAACAACAGAACCAACTATCAAAGTGAGCACGACTGGGGGGAGTACTATATTTTTAAGATCGAGAGATACGGATGCTCTCATAGGTACTTTAACCAATCACCCACTTAGCTTACGAACCAATGGTCTCAGCAGGATTGATATTGATACGTCGGGCAACGTCGGCATCGGGACGGCATCTCCAAGCGAAAAGTTAAGTGTGCTTGGCACTATTGGTGTCCACTCCAGCGAGGGGTTACGCGGCACAATGTCCACCGATGATAGTAGTGCTACCAGCCCTCTCAACAAAAGAGGCTTATATACCACCGCTGTAGCCAGTAGAGGAATTCACTTCAAATCAGCTGGCAGTGCATCAGATTTTTCTTTCCAAGATTCAAATGCAAATGTACTGTTGGGAATAATTGCAAGCACCGGCAACGTCGGCATCGGAAAAACAGCGCCACTAGATAAACTAGACGTTAGTGGCGACATCCGTGTCGGCACCGGAACTACAGGATGCGTTAAAGATGCTGATGGAACTATACTAGCAGGCACATGTTCTTCAGATATAAAACTCAAGAAAAATATTGCCCCATTACCATCAGTATTGGATAAAGTAACACAATTACAACCAGTATACTTCCAATGGCGTTCAGACGAATATCCTGAAATGCACATGGGCAATGAAACACAGATCGGATTAATTGCCCAACAGGTAGAGCAATATCTTCCTGAACTGGTGACAGAAAAGGATGGGATTAAGCAAATTCATAATGAGGAGCTTCCCTATCTCATGCTCCAGGCACTCAAAGATTTGAAAGCTGAGAATGATGCGCTGAAAGCTAGAATAGCCAAGCTTGAAGGCAATTGACATGCCATCCCATCTCCATCATCCTTCAATCACTGCCGTTCCTCTAATCAGCCAAAAACAACCTTATTCAGCCAAACAACGCCCTATTTCCCCCTTTCAATTCCAAACACCATCAGCCACTCTGAATACAAATTCCGTCTGAAAACTGATATTTTTCGTACACGAAAATAGTCTGCTACAAGCTTTGTTGAATAAGTAGCTTCTGTTGATTTAGTCGAAATTCTGTTGAAAAAGTCTAAATAATTCCCTTATCCCTAAATTCCTTTTCAACTTCTTCTTGGGATTTACCACATGCAGAACAGCCAGTTTTAATTATCCACACCTCAGCACTTTTGCTAACAGAACCGCTCCCAGGCAAGGTCTTTGTTCTTTTGGCTTTCACACTCCATGCACTTGGAAAATACAAACATTGGATCTTGCCTTTGTCGCAGAAGGGACAGCTTAACTGCTCATATTGACCAGCCATAAAACTCTTAAGATTTAATTCTATTTATTAGATTATTAAAAGGGTTTCACTATGAATGGTAACGAAATAATTGATTTAAACGATTTTGAAGAAAGACAAGTAAACTTAGAAGATGTATTTTTAGATCCGAACAATCCAAGATTCTCTGGAAAAGAAAAGCTTGTATCGGATAGCAGAATAATCGAAGAAAGTATACAAAGAACATGTTTTGAAAAAATGCACGATTTTGGTATAGAAGAATTGAAAGAAAATATCAAACGAGTTGGTTTTTTACCAATAGATAAAATTGTAGTAAGACGTATTGCAGACTCAAAAAAATATGTAGTAGTAGAAGGTAACAGAAGAATAACGGCAATAAAACAATTGAAGATAGAGCATGAGAGTGGGGAGATAGAACTATCTGATGCTGTTCTGAACAGCATTTTGCGATTTACCGTCTATGTCTACAAAGGTAAGGAACCTGATATAGCTTGGATAATTCAAGGTATAAGGCACATATCTGGCATTAAAAATTGGAAACCGTATCAACAGGCAAAATTATTAATAAAACTTGTTAAAGAGAGGAAGATTAAAATAGAAGACGCTGGAAAAGCAGTTGGTATAGGTTCTATAAAGTCAGCAAGATTGATGCGTTCTTATTATGCGTATGAACAAAGCACTCAAGATGAAGAATTTGGTGAATATCTGAAGGAAGACGATTTCAGCTTCTTTCAAGAAGCCATTTTCACAGCAATAAACACCCCTATACAACAATGGCTTGAATGGGATGAAAAGGAGAAACATTTCAAAAACATCGAGAATCTTAGAAAATATCTATCTTGGATAGTCAGTGTTGAAGGTAATCCGCCAAGGATTGAACGATCTAATGATGTTCGAGATTTTGTGGCAAAAGCCATGGTTAATTATCCAAGTCTTTTCAAGAAGTTTGAATCGAGTGTTGATATGCATATAAACCGCCTTAAATATGAAATATGGAATTTGGAAGAAGAGCCGAAAGAACTTGAGGAGTGGCTAAGGAAATTAAAAGAATTAAATTCCCAGATAGAGAATCTACCTGATGTTAAAATAAAACTATCGAATGGTTCTGAGAAGTTTGTGGATTTGCTTAACGATTTGAAAAAAATTGTAGAAGCTCATTTAAAAGCATTGGGAATAAAATGATATCTTATGAAGATATTGTAACTACTATATGGAACCTACCCGATACTAAAACTATTGATTTAGAGAGTGAAATATCGGAAATTATCCGAGCAACTGGCGTTAGCGAGGAATTAGAAGTTTCAAGCATATTAGAAAAAAATTTGCCCCTTGTTAGGACTGCTTTATTACAGAAAATAAACAACGAAATTGAGAATGATAAAATACCTAAATTCATTTTTAGTGAATCGTCTGAATACAGGCTTATTGGTTCTGTTCATCATGGAAAAGCTCAATTATTTGGAAAGTTATCTGATGAGTTAGGAATTTTAATTTCCGATTGTAATAATCTCTCCGAATCAAAGGAAACTGGAGTCATTTTTAGAGTGACACATACTTCACTGGCAAGTTTTAGTCAAATTCGTATACCAGTTAAAACTCAAGAACACTTTCAAAAATTTATTGTGGCATTATATAAGATATTTTATGAAGGTGCATCAGAAGAGCGTCATCTTCGAATACCAAAAAAGTTCTATACAATTATTGAAAACGGTGAATCTAAAAGCATAGATGATTTTATTATATTTCATATCAAACACCTAAGAACATTTCCCGTGCATGATCTAGACTTGGTAGATGATCCAGAAAAGACAAAAAGACTCGTTGCTCAGAGCTGTTTGAAATATGCGGGTAAAAGTAGTGTTATAGGACTGAACTCAAGTGAATTTTTGGCATTGCAAGAAAAACTTCTGATTGATATAAAAGCCTTTTTAGAAGCTTTAAAACAAGATTTGTTGAACTCATAATTCTTCGCTGTTAGACCACTTCTGAAATTCCCTCATGTTTAGCACCTTGACGAGCTTACCGCCAACTTGTTTTCTCAGCCACTGCTCAGCTTCCTTTTTGTAGCCCCCGCCGTCCAAGACAACAATTGTAGCACATGGGTAGCATTTCTTGATATTGTAAACAAGATAAGGAAACTTTTCGTCAACTGAGCCAGTAGATTCTTGCCATTTGGACTCTATAATCAGGCAATTCGGGAATTTTTTAGGGTGAAATATTATAAAATCACAATCAATCTTAGTCTCGTATATGCTTTTCCCAACGGTATACTCAGTTGCAAATATAGGCTGTTCAAGGTATTTCGAAGAGTCGAATTTCTTCCTGTCTATTAAGGTATATCCTTTCTCAACAAGATTGTTGAAAATAAATTTTTGAAGTTTATCTCCTGTATAGTTTGCGTATGTCCCTTGTTTCATAAGCTACAATTGGTAATTTGTAATTAAAAGTTCTTCCACTTCGTTTCTTTCGTTCGGTTTGCAGTTTATGAATCTGGGCGACAGCACTATGTCTTTCTTGAACTTCTTGTCGCCATACAAATCATTTATGAACTTTGTATTAGAGTTTGACAGCATGACAAAAACGCCATTCTTTGTCAGCCTTGCTATGAAGTCCCTTAATCTCAACTGGTCTCTTTCCGTGAAGTTTTCCTTCGTGTATTTTGTAAAGGACATTTCGCCCGTGGGGTGGTAGGGCGGATCTAAATACACAAAATCGCCCTTCTGCGGATTTATTGTCTCAAAATCCCCGAATAATATTTTAGTATCTTTCAGAAACTCGTGGCATGATAAAATATTTTCTTCTTGCACAATGTTGGGGCTGTTGTTTTTCCCGAAAGGGACATTGAATTTGCCATTCTTATTTGTCCGATATAACCCGTTGTAGCAGGTCTTGTTCAGGTATATCATGCGTGAGGCTATGTCTATTGGATCTGCAGGTTCTTGTCCCCTTATCTCACTAAAATATTTTTCAGAGTGCTTCGATGCGTGTATTTTCAGTTTCTCGATGAGTGCTTTTGGGTTCTTCTGTATTACCTTGAAAGTCATGATTAGCTCGAGATTGCTGTCCGAAATTGTAGAATGATTTGCCTTGTTTCCAACCGCAAAGAAAACCGCTCCCCCGCCGATAAAAGGCTCGTGATAATTGTTGAATTTTTCAGGCAGTTTGCCAAGAATTTCATTGATGAGATTCCTTTTGCCACCAGCCCATTTTAAGAATGGCTGTGGTATTCTTGTGCCGTTTACTTTTCC
Organism: Candidatus Aenigmatarchaeota archaeon; assembly: GCA_016198705.1. Lineage (GTDB taxonomy): Archaea > Aenigmatarchaeota > Aenigmatarchaeia > CG10238-14 > SCSR01 > JACQIA01. The sequence continues at coordinate 2,994 of JACQIA010000002.1, read as the reverse complement.
GTCTAGTCTTATCTGCATGTAATCATTTAGAATAATCTCTCTCGTAGTTTTAAACCCTTGCAATCCCACTTCGGCTTTCATGCCTTCCCCTTCTTTTTCCTTGGTTTGTTCCAGTATGGGCTTTTACATTCTGGATTGGGACATACTTCTGGCAATTCAGATGTTTTTTGATACCACTTGTGACCGCACCTCTTGCATTCGAGGCGGTTATCCCATTTATGGTGGCACTTAGGGCATTCTATCATGATACTTTACCTCAATCACTTGAGTAATATAAATATGGTATACGATGCTTATAAGCCTAATGCCATCGGAAGTGAACTACTGTTAAGTATATATACCTAAAGGTATATAGTATAGGTAGTGATGATTGAAATGGACTATAACCAACTGCTTGAAGATAGAAAATTAAGAGGTAAAGAGATTGTCAAATCTTCAAAGCTTACTTATTTGGGCGACAAGTGGCTTGTGCCGTCCCAAACAGGCAACGGTTCTTATACTGTGAAATTAGAGAAAGACATGCCTACTTGCTCATGCCCCGATTTTGAAAAGAGACGGATTAAGTGCAAACATCAGTTTGCAGTGGAAATAATTGTAAAGAAGCAAATTGACGAACAAGGTAATATTACAGTTACTAAAAAGGTGACTTATTCCCAAGACTGGGTAGCTTACGACAAATCGCAAACCCAACAAAAGGAGTTGTTCCTGAAATTACTGAATGACTTGTGCAAGACCATACAGCAACCGCAGTATGTTTTCGGTAGACCAAAGTTACTTCTATCAGATATGGTATTTTCATCTGCTCTCAAAGTATTTACAACATTCTCACTAAGAAGATTCACATCAGACATGAAGATCGCACAAGAATTTGGATATATCCGAAAAGTCCCGCATTACTCAAGTGTCGCATACTACATGGAAAATCCAGAGTTAACACAGGTAATAAAGGAATTAATCACAATATCCAGTCTGCCTTTGAAATCGGTAGAACAAGACTTTACAGTAGACTCTACTGGGTTTTCAACATCAAGGTTTGACCGTTGGTTTGATTACAAATACGGTAAAGAGAAGAATATCAGAAAATGGTTGAAGGCTCATGTAATGAGTGGCGTTAAGACGAACATAGTCACGGCATTACAGGTAACAACAGCACACGAACATGATACAAAGTTCCTACAGCCTTTGATGATAGAAACATCAGAGCATTTTCAGATTAAGGAATTGAGTGCGGACATGGGTTACAGTTCAAGGAACAACTTGGATGCTATAAAAGAAATCGGGGCTATGCCGTATATCCCGTTCAAAAAGAATACAACACCGAGAGCCAATGGCTCTTCGACTTGGCATAAGATGTGGTATTATTTCATGTATAAGCACGGCGAGTTCACAGAACACTACCACAAGAGGTCAAATGCTGAAACAGTCTTTCACATGATAAAGTCGAAATTTGGCGATGCAATAAGGAGCAAGACAGAAACGGCACAGATTAACGAAGTCTTACTAAAAGTGTTATGCCACAACATCTGTTGCGTTATCCAAGAAATGCACGAACTCAAGATAGAGCCGAACTTTTTTGTTGAAAAAGTGTGAACCGTGTTGAAAAAGTCGGCTCTTTTATTTACTTATTCAACAAAGCTTCTGCTACATTAAACTTTAAATAGCAGGGAAGCCAGTAAAATTGTATGTCTCGCAAGTACACAGTTATAATAGAAAAGGATGAAGAAGGATGGTTTGTTTCTGAAGTAGTCGAACTACCAGGTTGTCATACACAAGCCAAGACACTACCGGAACTAATGGAAAGGACACAGGAAGCAATACAGGCTTATCTAGGAAACGAAGAACCGGAAGTATCTGGAGAATTTGTAGGTGTACAGCAAATTGAGGTGTAGTCATTGGCTAAACTGCCAAGACTAACTGGTAAAGAATTAGGGAGGATAATAGAAAAAGCAGGTTTTGTATTTTCTCATCAAACAGGTAGCCATTTAGTTTATAACCATCCTGATGGCAGAAGAACAACTATTCCCCATCATTCAGGACAAGAAATAGGCCCGGTCTGCTAAATAAGATAATCAAACACGACCTAAAGATGACTAGAGAAAAATTCATGAAGCTTTTAGATTAGATGTTTATGGATGTATGCCCATACTGCAACTCAAAGCTTGTAAAGAAAGAAGGAAAACGGAAATTGAAATATTCAATCATCCAAAAATACCGCTGTTTAGACTGTAACAAGTACTTCGCTGATAAGGACATCAGGCACAAGTCCTATCCAGCAAAAATCATTCTAAACACCATCTCAACCTACAACCTCGGCTACACCCTTGAGCAGACAAAGAAGGAAATAGCCAAGAGATTCCACATCAGGATACCAGAATCCACCATCCACAGCTGGATAAAGCAATATTCAGACGTATGCACATTCTACAGACTGAGGGAGCAGGCAATTAAATTCCATAAACCGGAAGAAATGATATTCTCACACAACATCCAGCACAACCAGATATACAAATACCAGTTGCACAAGGCGAAATTTGATTTATTGTCAAAAGAATTGCAACCACAGAAATTCCAACTGCTAAAAGCGTATATTGAAAAAATCCCGACAGGAGAATTCCCGCATCATATATTCCAGCCAAAGCAGGACATGGAGCTGCCAGAACTTGCCCGCTCGTCGCAGATAAAATTCGACACTTTTGAAGTTCTCAGAGAAGAAAAGCAGAATCTAGCAAATTTACTGGCGTCCCTAGGCTTGCAATTGGCTAAAACAAACAAAGAAAGACATGAAGCGATACAGAACTTCATGATAACCAACGATTCTGTTTCTGTTGCGTGTGAAGTTCCTGTTTTCTTGACAGGCGATGATATAAAGTATTTCAACATGAGACCGGGATTCAATCTCCCGCTCGATAATTACCAAACACCAATCACAGGGCATATAGACGCTTTGCAGATAAGAAACGGATTAATCCACATCCTTGACTACAAGCCCGATGC
>JACQIA010000049.1 GCA_016198705.1 Candidatus Aenigmatarchaeota archaeon | reverse complement strand
GCATGCCAAAAATAAAAAGAGCTGCTACCCAAATAACAGAGAAATTAAAAAATATCAAATAAAAAATCACGAACGTCACAAGCATCCTCATTAAAGTTAGAAAATTAGGGATATTGTAGATATTTTCTTTCTCGGTCATCTTATTTAATGGTAACCAAACAGCATAGATTCTATTGTTATAATTTTACATTAAAAAAAGATAGTGTAAATACTATAGAAGACACAAAAACCCGTTTGAAACGGGTTTTTGTGTTTATGCTTATTGATAAATATTACTTAGGCGGTTTTTTCTCTTCTGGGAGAAACCCAGAAATACAGAGGCCTAATCACAAAGTAAATGATTATTATAATTGCCAACAAAAGCCAGAATCTCCAATCGCTAAACACAGCTTTAAAGAAAGCGCCGATGGAAGCCAAAAACCCAAAGCTCGTTCTCCTAATAACGATCTTCATAGAATCTGATCCTGTTAAATTTCCTGCCTGAGCCTCTCCGGAAATTTCAACCGAAGCTAATTCAAGATTGCCAATACTTCTGGACTCTGCCGAAAAAGTAATCGCCTTTACCTCGTTTACAGCCAGCGACTCAATTGCTATTCCATTTTGGATATCTCCGCCAAGAGCCTGGCCCTGAATCTTTAAATCTCCTTGATAAGATATTTCTTCCGGAAGCCGCACTTTAACAATCAAATTGTTTAATACTATATTAGTGCCATTAGCCACAACGACAAGAATGTCAACCTTTTCTGCCGACTTCACCTCAACTTCTTCCTTCCACTCTCTTGGAGCTGATTGTTTTTTACCCAAAACCGCGATTATAAGATCTTCGGTTAAACAATCCTGCTGGCAGGTTGCAATATTTTCTCCGGCTGAACAAATGCCGTCTCCGCAGGTTGAACAGCTTGAAACATAATCCTGAGAACCAATTTGACAGGTTGTTCCGTCGCAGACCAGTTTATTGGAACAGCCGCCGTTTTCACACGTATCAATGGTGCAAGAATTATTATCTGCGCACTTCTGGTATACATCCTGCCTTGCCCCATTTGAATCATACCAATACAAATCGCTTTGGTAACAACTCTTTCTGTAGTTTTTAATATACTGCCCAGTGGGCATAGGACAATTATATTGCAACTGGCAAGTAGGAACTCCGGGCACGCAAGATTCACCATAGGAACAATAGTCAGAGGCTTGCCAAGCTGAATATGTCCAATCTGTTAATCTGCCTCCGCAGACAGAGCTCACTCCTGAACAATATTGAAATCTAGTTTTTGTTCTTTTGCCAACATCTGCAGTGCAACTTAATCCCCAAGGACAACCATATTGAGCATCGGTTTCAATATTACAAATAGAAGCTGAGGATTTAAGATATCCGCCTTCGCAACAAGGTCCGCCTGAACACTGAGGAACAGGAGTTATAGTCGGCCCGCCGCATTGCCCATTCTGGCATTGCTGATAATAAGAGCAGCTCTGAATCAATTGGTTGTCGTTGTAGGCTGTAGCATAACAAGCCCCAGAAGCACATCCTCTCGTGTAACAACTTCTTTGTTTATACACATTATTGTTGGAGCAATAATTTATTCCAAAACCATCGCAAGAGCTTACTCCGCACTCCTGAGCTTTATTTTGAATTCCACCCTGAGAATCAAGCCAATAAACATCATTGTCAAAACATCCAAGGTAATTAGCGGATCCTTGAACCTGGACACTGGTACTGGCAGACTGACTTTGATTTCCTGATATCACATTAAGAACCGCAGAATAAGTGCCGCTTTGAGAAAAAGATCTCTGGCAGGTAGAACCCGACCCAGTACAAGCTCCTGACCAATAGTAATTATAAAATCCTGTGCCTCCTGAAACATTGGAGTTAAAGGTAACTGTTTGGTTAATTTGAGCAGGGTTGGGATAAGAAGAAACTGAAACGTAAAGAGGATTCTGGCTCGAAACAACGCTTACCGAACAACTGGCAGACTGACTTTGATTGTCCGATGTTACATTAACAGTGGCGCTGTACCCTCCTGTCTGGTAGAAAGAACGATAACAAGTAGAAGAAGATCCTGTGCAATCTCCCGACCAAGAATAATTATATGAACCTGCGCCTCCTGAAGCAAAAGACGTAAAGGCTACTTGCTGGTTAACTTGAGCAGGATTTGGGCTAGCTGAACAGGAAACCTGAAGCTGAGGATTGCAATTTCTGAAGGTAATAGTTTGAAATTGAGGATTAGTAGAATTTGTCTCCGAAGTTCCATCTGGCCTTCTGCCTGTAACAGTTCCTGAAAACTGATAATCCCCTGGCTGGCTTCTGCTCACCGCCCAAGTTCTTGCGCAAGAGGTTTCATTAGAACAAGGCTGGCAGAAAGTAGCTCCTATTTCATTAGTAATACAAACCTGATCCACCCCTTGATCGTCTTGAGCTGAAATATTTAAAGACACTGAGTTACCAAGACAAACATTATTATTTGACACAAATAAAGTGCCTGTGACAGGATCGTTTGACACAGACTGGACATCAACAGAACAAATAGCCGATTGAGTTTGATTCCCTGAAACAACATTGACGCTTGAAGTGTATCCTCCTGGCATAGAGAATGATCTCTGGCAGTTAGCTGCAGAGCTTGAGCAAGCTCCTGACCAGTAGTAATTATAGGAACCTGTGCCTCCTGAAACAGATGATAAGTAAGTGACTAATTGATTAGTTTGAGCT
>JACQIA010000056.1 GCA_016198705.1 Candidatus Aenigmatarchaeota archaeon | reverse complement strand
GCTTTGGATTATCCAACGAGAATCTGGAATAAGGAGCAACCGAGAGGTCGGCAGTTCGAGTCTGCCTTCCCCTATTTCTTTTAGTAAAATATTTACGACAATTTTCCGTCGCTCGCAAAAACGTATTTTTCTATTTCGGTGAAGTAAAATACCTTTCGGATTTATTTTTGTTTCGGGGCGAGTGTGATTGGAAACATATATAAAAATATGGAATGAATATTTTAACAGTTTATAATTGTAGTAATTTTAATTAGGTGGTTGTAAGCTTATCCTATCATGTGCTCCGCGGGATCTAATTTCCAATCCAGCCTCCCTCCAATATTTTGTAACAGTTTTATGGGTTCTAAGTAGTTTTCTTGATACCTGAAGAACATTACCATTGTAAATAGTGTAGGCAGCAACTATCTCGTCTATTGCTTCTGGGCTTAGTCTGTGTTGTTCGCCTAATCTTCTAGTTCTCAATCCGGCTTGTTTCCAAACACGTAGAAAGGTTCCATGGCTATAAGGCAGATATTGTGCTGCTCGAGAAGCAAATCCGTTATAAGTTTCATAAGCCCCAATTATTTTATCTATTTCTTCTTGACTCAATATCGTATCATGTGACCAGATTTCCAATCCAGCCTCTCTCCAATGTTTCATGACAAGATTATAGGGATAACCTAGTTTTCTTGCAGCTTCTCTAGCATTTCCATCGTATGTGGTATGAGCAGCAACTATTCCACCTATTTCTTCTTGACTTAGCTTTATTATATTAGGTTCTCTAACTTCCAAATCGGCATTCTCCCAATATCTTATAATAGTATGCTTACGGTGAGGCAGATTTTTAGTTGCTTCTACAGGGTTTCCATCATACGATGCATGAGCAGCAATAATTCTGTCTCTTTGTTCTTGAGTTAGCATATCAGACTTTGCGGTTCTAGTAACTAATCCAGCCTCTCTCCAGTACTTAAGAATAGTCCCAATAGCATAACCCAGATGTTTAGCTGCTTGGCTAGAATTCCCACCATAAGTGTAGTATGCGGCTACTATATCTTCCATTTGTTGTTGATTTTTTTTATTCTTGCCCATAGCGCTTGGACCAATCTCAAATCCAGCTCTTCTCCAATACCCCAAGACGGTACTTGCGTAACAGCCTAAATTTTTTGCTGCTTCATTGGCATTCCCACCATAAGTGTAGTATGCAACTTCTATTTGTTGTTGATTCAGTCTATGAACCACTCTAAGAGTTCTGCTAGGTTTTAAACCAGCCTCTTTCCAATACATCATTATAGTACGTCTAGTATAAGGCAAATGTCTTGTAGCCTCACTAGCGTTTCCATTGTAAGTAGCGTGAGCAGCAACTATTTCAGCGATGTTTTGCGGTGATAAAAATCTTGATGTTCGCAATCTTAATTGCTCATTGCGCCTTTTAAGAAATTCATCAAGAGCAACTTGAGAAGTGTGTACTTGTAGGCCTGAAATTTCTGGAAAATCATAATAATCCAAAGCTTTTTCAGCACCATCAGTTTTTTTCCTGAAATCAGAAGCCCTATATTCTCCTTTACGCATAATAATCATATTGCCTGCTACTGCGCCAAATGGTACAACATCATACATCCCTTCATCTACGAAAGTAACTACATAGGCTAGCTTGTTTGGATTGCTAGGATCTAAACGTAAAACACGTCCACCTGTTTGTTCTGCTACAATTGGAGACCTAGTTGGACGCAACATCATGACTAATTGTGTGCTTGGGGAATCAAAACCCTCTATCAACAAGTCAGCATTAACAAGAATTGGAATTTCACCTTCCCTATGCATATTTAGAATTTCTTCCAAATCTTTTTTTGGTGTTTGATGGCTAACTGCTAATGCGTAATTTTCGCCAAAAATATCAGTTAATTTTTCTGCTACTCTTTCAGCATGATCCACTCCAGCACAATACCAAATAGATTTCATATCTCTAAAACGTAATCCAGTTTCTTCATCATGCCTCTCCAAAAATAATCTAATAGCAGCCTCGTCTCTTCCAGTTTCTCTGACAATACGGTCCAATTCCCTAGAATTGTAATCACGAGAACTAGTAACATTTACACCAGCACCCAAATGAGTTTCAACAATTACATTTTTGTAAGGTACGATTTCATTATTTGCAACAGCTTGAGGAATGGTAGTTACATGAATAGGGGGTTTTCCATTAAATAAATAATATCCAATATTTTGGCCTGTGACAAAAGTGTCAGTAGCAGTCCATCCCTGCACATAAACATCACCGAATAACTCTCTTATGAGTGGTCTAACAACATCCCCTCTTGCATGATGCACTTCATCTAATATGACTAAAGGACGTTCTTTACCGGAGATGACTCCACTTTTTGCAAGTCTGGCATACGAAGCAAAAGTAGTAATAAGAACAGGAGCTTTTAGTGCTGCTGACCTTTCATCCTCATTTCGTTTTCCATGATACACACCAATTTGTTCAGGATCAAAATCAAAAAGGTCACTCCTCAGAAATTCATCGCGAATCTGAGTTGTTAGATTTACTCTGGGCGTGATAACTAATGCCGGCATGCCTAAGGCTGCAATTTCTGCAATATAATTTACGGTTTTACCAGTACCAGTAGGACGTTTTACGTAGCCATATTCATTACCCTTTTCAACATGGTTTGCAATATCTCTTAATACTTGTACTTGTGATGGCCAAAGGGGATGGTTTCCACCAGAAATAAGATTCATTAGACCTGTAGCTATTCTTGATTTGAGTTCAGTTTTCATTTTACCAATACATCCCTATTCAATGATAATCTTACAAGTAATTTTATATAAATTTATAAATTTTCTACTTTTCTAAGAGAAATATGAGTTCTTAAAGGGTCGCATAACACTGATTATATTCAATTATTACACGTCTAGTTTTATCCTCTTCTCAACTTGTAATGACTTTTTGCAAGCTCTTTCGCCGATTGGATTGCCAACAGATTGATTTCACTAACCAAACAAGCAGCAGCAACAATCTCCGCAAATGTCAATCTCGTTATCCCTTCAGTATCATTCTCACCATACAATCCAAGCAACCTCAATACCTCTTGCTGCGTCTCCCTTTTAGTCCCGCCACCAAACGTCCCAACCTCCACTGACGGCAAGAATAAAGAAACATACATGTCACCATCAACCACCGCAACATCGGTCATCGCCTGTGCACCCTCAACTATCTGGGCAACATCCTGCCCATGAGCAATATACATCGCAGCCAAAACATTCGCTACATGTGCGTTGAACCCATGCGAGCCTGCTAAAGCAGAACCTTGCAGATTTTTAGTTTTGTTCAATTCAGCAACAGCTTCTGGCGTTACTCTAAACTCCCTTTCAACAACCTCTCTAGGAATCAAAGCATCTGCAATCAGAGAAACACCCCTGCCTTCCAAGATGTTGATGTAAGCAGGTTTTTTATCAGTGCACATATTTCCCGATTCACTGATCAATACAGCATCAATGCCAAATTCTTTTATCTTGTCAATCAATTCCTCCACCGCAGCTTCGGCAGCAATAGTTACCATGTTCATCCCCATCGCTGCGCCGGTGAATGCTTTAAATCTCAGGAACACATCTCTGCCCGGCGTATAGCATTTGATCTCCTTTAGTTTGCCGTGTTTAGTTGATTTAGAAAAAGCTTCCGACAAAAAATTAAAACCCTCCTCACTCTCAACCCATCTGATCAACTTTACCGCGTCTTTAGCGCCTTTCGTTCTTAGGATCAAACTTCTGGTAATGCCGTCTTTGATGATTGTCGTATTAACCCCGCCAGCTGCGTTAAACACATTAATGCCTCTGGACATCCCAGCAACCAGCCTTCCTTCTGTCGTGGCTAACAAGATTGGATATAAACCGTTTGCATTAACTCCATTTATTTTTACTTCACCCGCACAGCCCAACGGCACCTGTATAGTACCCACAGGGTTTTCGATATTTCTGTTGATAGAATCAGCAAAATCTATGCTGCTTTTACTGACATGTTCCAATTTCATTCCATACTTTTTTTCCAAATACTTTCTTCTAATTTCCGTAGCAGCACCGCTGTCATTTACAATATCCTCTACTTCATGCAGCTTAATTTCACCTTTGTTCAATTGCTCAATTAATTTTTCTTCATCCATTTAACCACAGCAAAAATAGAATTTAGAATGCAGCGGCCTTTTCAATTCCAATCAAAACTTTCTTGATGTCAGGCAAGTATAGTTTTTCCATTTTGTATAATGGATAAGGCACGTCATAACCAGTCACTCTCACAACCGGCGCTTCTAATGAAAGCATAGCCTTCTCATTTATTAATGCAGAAATCTCAGCACCAATTCCAGATCTTCTAGGTCCTTCATGAACAACAACAGCTCTACCAGTTTTCTTCACAGAATTTAAAATAGCATCCAAATCTAGAGGCGATAATGTTCGTAAATCTATAACCTCACAATCAATTCCTTTTGCTTTGGCTTCTTCAGCAGCCTTTAGTGCAACATGCGCCATTACACCATAAGAAAATATAGAAACATCAATCCCTTCTTTCATAACTTTCGCTTTACCTAATGGTATTGTATATTCTTCTTCCGGAACTTCCTCTTTGTACGCACGATAAAGTTTCATCGCTTCTAAGAAAATAACTGGATCAGGATCTCTTATCGCAGACGCCAACAAACCTTTAGCATCATACGGTGTTGATGCAATGACAACTTTTAATCCTGGTGTATGAACAAATATTGCTTCTGTTCCTTCCCCATGCAGTTCCAACGCATGTATTCCACCGAAGTGCGGAGCTCTAATCACCATAGGACATGTATATCTTCCACGAGATCTTGTCCTGATTCTTGCAGCATGTGAATATATATGCTCCATAGCAGCAAAAATAAATCCACTAAATTGTATCTCAGCAACAGGCCTTAACCCATATGCAGCCATGCCTATTGCAGTTGAAACAATCCCCAATTCAGATAATGGTGTGTCGAAGCATCTTGTTTCACCAAATTGTTGTTGCAAACCTTCTGTAGCTCTAAATACACCGCCAGCTTTACCGACATCCTCACCAAATACAACTACACTATTATCTTTCTCCATTTCTTGCTTCAATGCAAGATTGATTGCTTGTATCATGTTAATCATCATGGAAAACTCCCCTCTATCTTTTCTACTTTGTTTGTCATCTCAGGTTCTTTGCCATCATACACTTGTTTCAATTCATCCAATTCTTCTTTCAAGAACCACGGCATCTCTGCAAACGTATGCTTAAACAAATCTTCGAACTTAGGCGACTCAAATGCCTCTGCTTCCTTTATCGCAGCGTTAATTTTTCCTTCGCATTCACTCAATAATTGTTCCTCATCTTTTGCAGACCAGATTCCATTTTTTTCTATAAACAATCTTAGTCTGTCAATAGGATCCTTCTTCTTCCAAGATTCGACCTCCTCTTGCGATCTATATTTCTTCGCATCATCCGCAGTGCTGTGGTCGCTTAATCTGTACGTAAGGCATTCTATCAATGTCGGCCCACCGCCGTTCTTAGCCTTCTCCAAAGCATCTTTCACAACTTTGTATATTGCAAATATGTCATTGCCATCAACTTGTATACCCTCAAAGCCATAAGCAATCGCCTTCTGCGCTATAGTTTCACTCGCAGTCTGCCTGTTTCTAGGGACTGATATAGCCCATTGATTGTTTTGGCAGACAAATACAACTGGTAATTTGAAAAGACCTGCAAAATTCATCGCTTCATGGAAATCTCCTCTTGAAGTTGCACCATCGCCAAAGAACACAAGCGAAGCAATTCTATCCCCTTTTATTTTCGCACCAAATGCTACGCCAACCGCATGTGGTATCTGTGTACTTACAGGAATAGCAACCGGAAAATTATTCCCATTTGCAGCATCACCAGCATATCTTTCATCTCCCATCCAATACAAATACAAATTCCTCAAAGGCATTTTTCTTGCAATCAATGCAGCACTCTCCCTATATGATGGAAACATCCAATCCTTGTCGTCCATTGCAAACGAGGCTGCAACCTGCGATGCTTCCTGTCCCCTGATAGTAACATAAGGACCTACTCTGCCCTGTCTCTGCAGCTTCACTGTTATGTCATCAAAAATTTTACACAAGACCATCGTCTTGTAGATTTCTATAATCTGCTCTTTACCCAGCTTAGGCATTGGATTGCCGTTAAGTGTCCCATCTTCCAATAATATCTGCATCATTGGAACGATAGTTTTGCTAATTTTATGAATTGAATCCATTTTGTTTACCTCCATTTAATAGTGGTCTAAATTTAAACCCATAACTTATTAAACCATTTCCATCTTCGGTAATTTTTCTAAACACAGCTTCAACAGTCATTCCTATATGCACATCCTTTTCATTGCAATCAACTATTTGCGATGTCAGTTTAACTCCCTCTTTCAATTGAACTATCGCTAGGGTGTACGGTGCCATAGCAGCATGCTCTTCAGGCGGAACATTTACCAAACTATAACTTACGATCTTGCCAACACCACTTAACTTGAAATCAACAGTTTCTCTCGGTGGATTGCATTGGGAGCAAATCATTCGTGGAGCAAAGAAAACGCTATCACAATTGACACATTTCTTCCCAACTAAATTGTATCTGTTCTTCAATCTTCTCCATGTGAATGGTGTTATCTGCATATTATCTCCTCAATACATGCACAACAGCTGTAGCTCCTGAGCCGCCAACATTATGTGCTAAACCTATGTCAGCATTTGATACTTGTCTAGCTCCAGCTTCGTTTCTCAATTGCATTGTCAATTCAACTATTTGTTTAACTCCTGTAGCACCAACAGGATGGCCGCAAGCCTTCAAACCACCGGATGAATTTACTGATATTTTAGAGTTTAATTGCGTCTCGCCCTCTTCTACAGCCTTGCCCCCATATCCTTTATTGAAAAATCCCAAGTCTTCTATCGCAAGTATTTCCGCAATTGAAAAACAATCATGAACTTCGGCAACTTTAATGTCGTTTGGTCTAACGTTCGCTTGTTTGTAAGCATATTCTGCTGCAACTTTTGTGGCTTTCAATGAGGTTAAACTCTCTCTGTCATGCAATGCCAACGTATCACTAGCTTGTGCTGAGCCCGCAATCCATACAGGAGCATCTGTAAACTTTCTTGCCAAATTTTCTGATGCCATGACAATCGCCGCAGCACCATCAGTTATAGGAGAGCAATCCAACAATTTCAACGGCGATGCAACAACTGAAGAATTCAAGACAGCATCAACAGTTATCAGATTTTGGAATTGAGCAAACTTATTCTTGGATCCGTTCGAATGATTTTTGACAGAAACCATCGCCATCTGCTCCTCTTTAGTGCCGAAATCATGCATATGCCTTCTTGCCATCATTGCATACAAAGCTGGAAATGTTGCACCATGGAATACTTCCCACTCATAATCCCCGGCTGTCCCTAATGTTGTTGTAGCATGACCTACATCAATATCAGTCATCTTTTCAACGCCAACAACTAAAGCTAAGTCGTAAGCGCCAGATGCCAATGCAAGATAAGCTTGCCTAACAGCAACTCCGCCAGATGCGCATGCAGCCTCAACTCTAACTGACGGTATAGGTGTTAATCCTAATTGATCTGCAACTAACGCTCCTAGATGCTCTTGATTTGCAAACCTCCCACTAGACATCGCACCTGTGAACAGGCATTGTATTTGTTTCGGTTCCACACCAGATGCATTTATAGCAGCAACAGCCGCTTCTGATACTAACTCTTTCAATCCAGCTTCCCACCTTTCACCAAATTTTGACAACCCATATCCAACTACCGCTACATTTCTCATAAAATCAACCTTTCAGCTTCCCTCTGTATCTTGCATAAGTTGCATAATCGACGTAAAATTTTCTATCAAGATAATTTTTGACAGAAACCACTCTACCGCGTTTAGTTTCTATGTTGTGCAAAACTTTTATGCTAAATGCATCACTACCGGCTCCAGAACCGTAAGAGACTACTAAAATTCTTTCACCCGCCTTAGCAACATCAAGGACAGACGCCAACCCCAATACTGACGCGCCTGAATAGGTATTGCCCAATTTACCTACAAGCAATCCTTGCCGCAATTTTTCAACAGGAATTCCCAAATCTTTCGCAGCCTTGACCGGGAATTTTCCATTGGGTTGATGAAAAACAACATAATCAAAATCATTGACAGTTTTACCAGTTTTTTCTAACAACCCCTTAGTTGCAGAAATTACATGTCTGAAATATGCCGGTTCGCCTGTAAATCTGGATCCGTGCCTAGGAAATTCCTGCAGATTTCTTCTCCAAAAATCAGCTGTATCAGTTGTAAATGAAAATGTGTCTTCTATCTCTGCAATCAAATCTTCTCTTCCCAAGATAAACGCTGCACCGCCAGCACTTGCAGTGAATTCCAATGCATCCCCAGGCATACTCTGCGAAGTATCAGCTCCAATAGCTAATCCATACTTAATCATATGAGATTTCGCCATTCCCATGCACATTTGAATTGCTGCTGTTCCAGCTTTGCATGCAAATTCTGTATCAGCTGCTGTCATGGCAGTATTGCCGCCTATAGCTTCGCCAACTACTACTGCTGTAGGTTTAACAGCGTAAGGATGTGACTCAGAACCGGCAAAAATAGCTTCTATCTCCCTTGGATCTATTCCAGCATGAAATACAGCATTCCTAGCAGCCTCTACTGATATGGTAATTGTATCCTCATCCAGCGATGGAACTGATTTTTCCTCTATATCCAACCCCCTTTTTATTTGTCCGGCTTCTTTATTCCAGACCTTAGCTATTTCTTCCACCTTTATTCTATACGGAGGTATGTAAACCCCATAGCCCACTATTCCAACCACATTTGTCATTGAATCACTTAAAACAGCAATCAGAGATAGCGAAAAATAGGTAAAAACTGATCCCTAAGCACATCTGTCATTAAAGAAGATTGATAAAGCATTTATATTTGCTTTTCCTACATTTTTATCGATAAGATTGTATAATATAACAATCAACGAACTTTTACAGTTTGGCTTGAAGAAGAACCACATAAAGTTGCTGAATTTCTTCCTGCCCAATATAGGTAAAGACTTGACAGCAAAAGAAGTATCCAAGAATGTAGATATCCCGGTAAGCAGAATATACATTTATTTGAACGATCTTGTAAAACTCAAGCTTATAGACAGAAAATTCCATAGCAGAGCGCTATTCTCTTTAACCGAGCCTGAAACAAGATTCAGGGATTTCCTCCGAAGGAAGGATGTTGAAGCAAAAGAGGTGCATAAATCAATTTTGGATAGTTTGCGGACTATAGCGGCGCAGAATTTCGTAATTATTAGATCTTCCGAAGAATTTTATGAAACAGCTTATCATATGGTTAAGGATATAAAGGCTGTAAAGATTTTATCCCACAGCCCTCTTTTGCTTTTTGTAAACGAAAGGTTAGGGGAATGGGGAGGACAACTGCTCGATATGTACAAAAAAAGGATTGATGCCAAGGAAATAGATTTCTCCTATGTTTTCGATAAAAATTTCCTGAAAGATAAAAATTTAAGAGAAAACAAAGATGTTGTTGCTAAAAATGTCGAATGGCTGAACACACACGAAAATGTGAAGCTGGGAGCTGTTGATGCACGCAATATCCTTACGATGGTTATAACTGAAAAGGAAGTGTTGATAGGATTCTCTGCTCCAGAAGAGAGAAAAGTTATAAGAGGATTGCTATCAAGGTCTAATGAAATGGTACATTTTTTCGATAGAGTTTATGACGAAGTGTTTAGTAGAGCTGAGAAAGTTGATGTAAATGCAGTTCTCAAGAATATGTAAAAGAATAATTTAATATTTTGTGATTATTATGGTCAAGGTTTCAACTCCAGGAAAAATTTATCTTGTTGGAGAGCATGCTGTAGTCTACGGCGAACCAGCTATAATTGCGGCAATAGGAAAAAGATGTTATGTTGAAGCAAGAAAAAATGAGAAAGTAATAATAACAAGTCAAGAGCTTAACAAAAGTTCTAGCTTTACAGTGGATGAAGTTGTCTCTTTTACAAATGATATGACAGATTTATGGGATAAATGCTATAATCAAAAAGACTTTTCTGAATTATTTTCCGAAATTAAAAAAGACCCGCTTAACTATGCTAAGATTGCAGTAGGTAAAACACTCAGTAGAATTGAAGTAAAAAGCGGGGTTTCTTTGAGCATAAAATCTGATATACCAGTTGGTGCTGGTGTTGGGTCAGGAGCCGCGTTAACTGTTACTGTAGTAAAAGCAGTTTCCGAATTGTATCGAAAGAAATTATCTTATGAAGAAGTTAATGAAATTGCATTTGAAATAGAAAAACTCGGCCACGGCACACCTTCCGGCGGAGACAATTCTACTTGTTGCTACGGTGGTTTGGTTTGGTTTCAAAAGAAGGATCCAAAAAATACAATAATTTCCTTAAAAAAAGATATTCCATATAAATTAGAAAATTTCGTTCTTGTTTATACTAAGAGGCCTGAGAAAACTACAGGCGAATTGGTTCAGTTAGTTAGAGAGTTGGAAGAATATTACAGAAATAAAAGGGTTAAGAAGATTGGCATGTTGGCTTGTGAAATGTTGGCGGTTCTAAAAAATAGAAATTCTTCAAGAATGAAAGAGATTATAAATGAAACTCAAAAGAATCTTGCTGAACTTGGCGTATCAACTCCTGAAATAGATGAATTAGTTTCTGCTGTCAAAAAGAATGGCGGTGGTGCAAAATTATGTGGTGCTGGTGGAGGAGGAGTAGTTCTTTGTTATCATGAAGATAATAAAAAATTAATAAAGACTATCAAAGACTTAGGATACAACCCGATAGAAACTGAACTAGGGGTAGATGGTGTTAGGATTGAGTTGAGCTAGCTTAAAAGCAAATCAAAATCCAATTTCTCCAATAATCTATATCCAAGTGTTTTAATCATTCTAAAAGCAACATTTATCTGAGAGTCTGACATGCTGAAAAGTAACTTTCTATAGAACATGCCTTTTTTAATTCCTGGTACCAATCTCTCTTTCCATCTCTCGTCATATTCTTCCTTGAAAAACCTGTAACTGAATTTGTTTTCCTCCAAAGCCTTATGGCAAGCGTCAGCAGCAAATTGCGCTCCTATCAATCCGTAGGTAATCCCTCCGCCCGATACAGGCTTCATCTGGCATGCAGCATCGCCTACTAGCAGAATTCTATCGCTAACAGTATCTTTCATTACACCAAACCTAATTATCCCAGCAACATTCGGATTTGCCACAGTTTTCACCCTTTTCCTCAAGAAATTTTGATAATAAAAATTCGGATTTTTCTCAGCAGCTATGCCAACTCTCGCTACATGTTTATTCTCAGGTACAATCCAACAAAAGAACTTCGGGCACAATTTACTCCCAAACCACAATTCCACATTCTCAAAATCGCCTTCTGCCGTAGTTTGCAAACCAGAGAAAAAGTTTTTCGGCATCTCTAGATTCGCTTGTTTAGCAACCTGAGAATTCCCACCATCCGCTCCGATTAAAACCTTCGCATCGTAAACGCCTTTATTCGTCTTGACTCTTACAGTGCCGTTGTTATACCAAAAGCGTTCGAAGGTTTCGGATGTTTTTGCATCTGCACCAGCTTCAACAGCAGAATTGAATAAAAATCTATCCAACCCAGGCCTGTCAAGAACATATACTTGTTTTTTACATTTCAAAGTAAAAAATGTCCCATTAGGCGCATGGAAATTCGCCTTGTCAATCAAATTTACTATTATTTCCTTAGGCAATTTCAGCATTTCAGGCGTTCTCCAGCTAACCAAACCAGTACATTTACAAGGCTCGCCTATATTGCTGTGCTCTTCAATCAACAAAACCTTATGACCTTGTTTTGCAAGCAATTCGGCAGTCCTACTTCCAGAAAGGGCCCCACCAATTACGGCCGCATCGTAAATCATGGCGTCAACTACTTGCCAAAATTACGCTGTCTGCGAGTAAACTCTTTTATACAATTCATGAAATCTTTTTTTGTAAAATCAGGCCATAGCTTGTTTAAAACTATCAATTCCGCATACGACGACTGCCAGAGCATAAAATTCGACAATCTGGTAAATCCCCCAGTACGTACAACCAAATCCACCGGCACAGGGATCATTAATTTTTTTTCAACGGCTTTTTCTGTTATTTCAATCTTCCCCGCTTTCACAAAAGCCTCTGCCAGTTTTTTCATTACATTCAAAAGTTCAAACTTCCCTCCATAGTTGATAAGCACATTAAACATACGTTTCTGGTATTTTGCAGTCTTCACCATTATCTTGCCCATTAACTTTACCAAGTCATTAGGCAGCGTTTCAATATCCCCAACAAATCTAACCTTCACCTGGTATCTGTCTAATATACTCTCCTTTTTTACCCATTTTTCCAAGAAATGTTGGTATACCTTGAACAGTTCTGTAACTTCTTTTTTAGACCTGACCGTTAAATTTTCTGTAGAGCCAGCCCAGATAGAAACATTAGGTATGCCCATTTCAACACACCAATCAAAAAGATTATCTACAACTTCCCCTCCTTTCCAATGCCCTTTCCATGGAGGCATGTCATGTTGTTTGCTCCATCTTCTGTTCCCATCAGGAATTATTGCTATGTGATTTGGTATTTTCAATCCATTATTCAACATCTCACCCGTTGCCATTTACTTGTAAACAAAATGTTAATAAACTATATGAAACAATCATTATAAAAGCTTAAAAGGTTTTTATGACAGTCGACAAGGACTTGATTCATTTTTGTGTTGATTCTGCATTGAAGAGCGGGGCATCCTATTCAGAAGCGCGATTGGTATCAACAACCGAAGAAGGCTACATCTTGAAAAACGGCACTCCTGAGAGTTCTGTATTCGCTGAAAGTAGTGGAATAGGAATCAGGGTTATTGTAGACGGCGCTTTAGGTTTTCTTGCTATAAACAAACTCGATAAAAAGGAGATTGCATCTAAAGTCAAAGAGGTAATTAAAATAGCGAAAGTTTCTTCTAGGTCTCTAAAAGTGCCTATAAAGCTCTCCAAAGAAAAGGCTTACAAAGACAATTGGGAAGTAAAAGCAAAGATTAAATTTGAAGACGTCTCCCCTGAGGAAAAAATGAAATATTTATTTGATATAGAAAAAAATTTAAGTGAAATTAAAAATAAGTTGCCGTCCAGGTTTTTTCAACTAGCCACGGCAAATACTGAAAAATATTATGTTAACAGTGACGGGGCGGAGATACAAGCTAAACTGCCCCAGATTTTCATGTATTACAGCATCATCGCTATGGAAAACGGCGATACGGAGCAGAGATACTATCCGTTGGGTGAGAGTGGCGGGTGGGAGATACTAGAGAGAAGAAATTTGATTGGCAAGATAAAAGAGGAAACTACCGCCTTATTAAAAATCTTAAAGCAGGCGAAGAAATTACCGAAAGAAAACATAGATGTTCTGTTATCGCCTGAATTGGTTGGAATAGCAATGCACGAATCATGCGGACATCCTGGAGAAGCTGACAGGTCTTTAGGAAGAGAGGGGGCGCAGGCCGGTGAGACTTATTTGACAAAAGAGTGGCTGGGAAAAAGAATCGGCAGTGATGTAGTTACTGTTGTTGACGATCCTACTCTTGAGAATAGCTATGGGTTTTATGAATATGATGACGAGGGTGTGAAAGCGCAAAGAAGGGTTTTAATAAAAAATGGGATAATCAACGATTTTCTACATAATAGATGGACTGCATCGGTTTTTGGAAAGAAAAGTAATGGTGCGGCAAGGGCGGGTAGATTTGATAGAGAACCGATAGTCAGAATGTCTACAACATTCATGCTGCCCGGTGATTTTAGTTTTGAAGAATTGATTGAGGATATCAAAAAGGGGGTGTTCATAAAATCTTATACGGAATGGAATATTGATGACAAACGTTGGAATGCAAAGTATGTCGGCAATGAGGCATATCTAATTGAAAATGGTGAATTAAAGCATTTGGTAAGAAGGCCTGTGCTTGAAATTACAACTCAATCATTTTATTCAAGCGTGGACGCATTAGGCAAGAAAGTTGAATTTATTTCTGGTACATGCGGGAAAAATGAACCGATGGACCCAGCTCCGGTGTGGATGGGAGGACCTTTTGCGAGGTTGAGAAAGATTCCTATAGGAAGTGCTTAGATGGAAATCGGTAAATACATTGTTGATAAGGCTTCAAAACTTGGCGTAGATGATGCAGTTGTAACCATCACCCCATCATTGACGAAACAGATAAGATTCGCAAATAATGAAATCACTTTATCTACAATATGGGATACTATAGATGTAGAAGTTTTTCTTGCATACAAAAAACGCTTGATATCAAGCAATCTCAACAATCCGAGCATGTCTGAAACATTTTCATCTATTGGCGGCGGGACTAATTTGACCAAAGATGATGTCGATAAATTCTTGGGAAGAATGATAAAAATCGCTAAAGTTTTAGCACCCAAGGAAGATTATCATGGAATAGCCCAAGGGCCTTTCAAATACAATTCTATAAAAGATTTGCATGATAAAAAAATAGAAAACCTGGGAGAAAAAACTGTAGATTTCGTAGAGGACGCAATTGATGCCGCTATGAATGAAGGCGCAAAAAGATGCGCGGGTGTTCTTTATTCTAATTTATGGGAGGAGCAAAAATTTACTTCTGGCGGTGTTGAAGCAAGCGACAAAGGAAGCAGCATAAATTTCTCCATCAGAGCTTTTGCAGAAAAGGACGCTTCAGGTCATTCAGTATCCGTCTCAAGAATTTTAAACAGGTTTGATGCCAAAAAAGCTGGTGCAGAAGCAGGTGCGCTTGCCAGACAATCTTTAAATCCAGTTTTAGGTGAATCGGGAAAATATGATGTAATTTTCGGGCCTATGGTTGCGGCTAATTTGCTTTATTACATGTCTTACGCATTTTCCGCATTTGAAGTCGATTCTGGCATGTCGTTTTTAATAGATAAAGTAGGAAAGAAAGTAGGCAACGAAAAGGTTACTTTGGTTGATGATGGCCGGCTTGCAAACGGTTTTGAGTCAGGCATGTTTGACCAGGAAGGCGTGCCTACACAAACGACAAAAATTATAGAGAGCGGCATATTGAAAACCTACCTTCATAACACATCTACCGCCAAAAAATTCAAAGTTAAAACTACTGCAAATGCCGGCATAATTTACCCGCAGCCTAAGAACATTATCCTTGAAAGTGGCGATAGTAAATTGGAAGAAATGATTTCTGAGATAAAGAATGGAGTTTACATAACAAATGTTTGGTACACACGTTTTGCAAATTACAGAACCGGCGATTTCTCAACAATACCAAGAGATGCCATGTTTGAAATTAAAAATGGAAAAATCGCCAGACCAATAAAAGGATTGAGGTTGAGCGATAACATGCAGCATGTTTTAGAAAGTATACATGCTATATCCAAAGACTCAAAAACTATTCAGTGGTGGGAAGTTGAAATCCCAGTTGTCACTGGCCATGTTTTATGTAAAGGCTTAAATATGACGAAATCGGCTAAATAGTTCTGTTGGTAATGTTTAATTAAGGACCTGTAGCTCAGATTGGACAGAGCAGCTTCCTCCTAAGACGATTATAGGCAAAGAAGGTCGTGGGTTCAAATCCCACCAGGTCCGCTAACATACTTCAAGTTTGCTAACCAAAAGATAAAGTATGGTGCTGGAGCTAATTTTCAGCCTGCTGCTCACAGCTGTAATAGTCTACATAGCAATAAGGCTGTTTCACAGCATTGTCTTAGGTACAATTTTAATTGTAGCGGTGTTTTTTGCAAGTTACTTAATCGTCGGCGCATTTCCAGATTTAAAGTCAGTGCCAATAATAGGCCCATTTTTAAATTTTCCGTCAACTATAGGTGAGGCAATGGAATCGATAAGAAATGTGTTTTTCAACATAGATGTCATAAGCACAGCACGCGATTCAGAAAGCAATTTGCTTATCACGGTAACCAACACTGGCTTATTTGATGCTGCAGAATTCAAAGTTTCTGTAGATAATAGAAATGTAAGCATAAGCAACAACCCTAAAGATCCTTTAAAATACAAAGAAACAACCACAATACAGACCGATTGGAAAGGCAACTTTACCTATATCCTAGTCGAAACTAAACAAGCTAAAGCAACCTATAAGCAGTAACCCCTTATCAGCAATGAGCTTTATTCATTTGTGATCATTCCGCCCGTTAGTCTTCATCTAATTTGGGTCTAATAAGTATATTTTATTGAAAGATAAATTGATTTTTAGGGAACACAAATGGACAGACGCATTATTACCTTTATTGCTATATCTATATGCTACCTCTTCTACGTTAGCCCTGCAAATGCACTAACTTTTACAGCAAACGTCACGCCAAGCGAGGTAAATGCAAGTGATAAGGATATGTTGGTTAACTTTACCATAGATCATACTAATACAACTGCAAATATCACTCAAGTGAATGTCACACTGCCAAGTGGATTCTTGTATTCAGGCGCTACTAGCGATGATGCTACGGCATCCGGAAACGCTACTTCCATAGACGAAGATACCACAGGTGGAATAATTAAATGGACCAATTCAACTAAGTCTGGGTTTGTAACTGGAACAAATAGGTTCTGGTTTGAAATAGATGCACCCGGTTCAAACGCCACATTTAAGTTCAACGTCTCTGTAAGAGATACCGCCGATATTATAACATCTGTCAACGTGACTTTCAAATTACTCGACACAATAGCCCCGAAATTTTCTAGCAATACAACATCAGTTGCAACAACCTCTAAATATGTTAGAAATAGAACTTACGAATTCTCCGCAATTTGGACTGATGGGGTTTCTGTAAATACGACTTTAATAGAACACAACTTTACCGGAACTTCGGCAAACTATACCATGTTCAGAAGCGGTAGTACTTACAAATACAATTTCACAGATATAGCAGCTGGCTTATACATATGGAGGATGTTTGTAAATGATACAGTCAATAATGTAAACGGAACCGACCAATATTTTTACAATGTTAGTCTAGCAGAAAACATCTTAGAAATATCTTTTGACGGCAATAGGAACACCGATTACCAAACCTCGAACGAATCTGCATTAAATGTAACTGCAAACTCAAGTGCAGGGACAATTTCTATTTATAGAAATAATAATTTGATTAAATCAGGTTCAACGCCACAAACCAGCTTGGATACATTGGCTGCCGGCGCATACACGTACAAAGCTAATGTCACAGGCAACCAAAATTATACAGATAATTCTACAGGCATTAGTTACATAGCAACATTAACAGGACATGCACCCAAATGGTCTAGCAATACAACATCCTTTGCATCAAAATATTCCAATACAACTGTGTCAACATTCGAGGTAGCATGGAAGGACAATATCGATAGCAATGGCTTTAATACTGCGATAATCGAGCTCAACCATTCAGGCGGTTTTGTTAACTATACCATGTACAGGGTTCCAGGAACTAACAGGTCACAATTCAATTCAACCATCCCCGCCGGCATTATACGCTGGAAAGCGTATGCAAACAATTCCAATAATGTCTTCAATGCAACTCCATTATGGGCGTCTGAATTGGCACAAACAGCGCCTGCTATAACCATAGCTTCTAGCCTCGGTTTCGAGGCAGATGTTGGTGGCGAAACAAACATCACCTGTTCTGCAGATACAGTGCAAGTTACTCTAAAGCTATTTAGAGATGGTACAGAAGTTTCTATCCCATATAAAGCTAGCTTAGCAATCGGAAAGTATGTGTTTAAGTGCAACAATACAGCAACACAGAACTACTCTAGTTCAGGTGAAACCAAAACTCTGGAAATGAAGGCATTTACAAAATATCTGTCCATAGTAAACATAAGCTCTGCATTGAAAGTCATAGAATTGGCCGAAAATTCCAGTACTTCAATTGCTGTTGAGGTTAAAAATTCCGGCAACTTATCAGATACAGTGTCCTTTTCAATAGAAACTATCAATACAAGCTGGTATATAGTAAACGCATCAGCCGCAACTCTAGCTGCAAGAGGTGGCACGTCTGGGTTTTTGGTTAACTTCTCTGTAGGTTTTGTAGAAATAAAGGATTATTCTGGCAGATTCAAAATAGTTGGAGCAGAGGAAACTTTATACTCCGATTTCATATTGCGAATAGTGCCTGGAATAAAAACTAAAATGAAAATAAATGACACATTGATTTTATACAAAGCGGAATTTCTAAAATTGGGGCTTGAATTAAACGAATCAAAATCACAAAACAAAAGTGTAAGCGATGCAGAGGCTAAATATGAATCGCTTAAGGTTAAGTTGGCAGAAGCTGAAAATAACATAGCACAAGGCAATTATGCCAATATTGCTCAAATCTTTGATGAAATAAAATCTTTAATAGAATCCACTAAGGCAAATCTAAGTAAAGTTCAGACGCCGATTGAACAAATTCAACAAATAGTTGAAGGCAGTAATTTCTTAACATATGTAATTATCATAGCCGCTATAATTGTAGTAGGTGTGTTGGCATACCTCTTTTGGCCTACAAGTACAAAGTATGAAGTAAAAGCGCCAAAATCAACCGAACCGTCTATGGTTGCTAAGCTAAAGAAAAAATTGAATGAAATGACAAAAAAGGAAAAGAAATTCAAGTACGACTATAAAGGAGAATGACGATGTTTGAAGATTTGAACTTGCTGGATCCAAGCACATGGCTATGGGGATCTGCATTGATAATTCTTGTCACGTTCATTGCTATTTATTTCAAAGTTTTCTTGAGCAGAAGAGAACCTTAGTCACAGCTTCTTTTTAAATTTCAATAATGTGTCTATTTGCTGTTGGAGTCTTTGGATATCGAGCCTTATATCTTCCTTTTCTTCAAAATCATAAGCAATATTCAGTTTGTTCGTCAATTCGATTTTCCTGAATTTTAGCTTTTCAATTTCCATATCAATATCTTGAAGTTCCATTTAACCTATCTTCCTTTTAGTACTCTCTAAAAACAGACTGTATACAGGCAAAGAGATTTTGCTTTTAAAGGCCGGCTCTAAAGCGCTTATCTGTTGAAAGCTGTCTACAAATAGAAGTTTCTTTATCAATGCTCTGCCTTCGTTTACAATGGATTCCGCAGTCTTGTAGTTTATTTGCACATATCTCCCAGTTACAAGCGAAATAATCTTATCTATGTTATTGATTATAGCAGCTTTATGGCCTTCTAGAAATTTCTTGCTGTTAATCGAGTCGTTTAACTCCCTTTTAAAGGGAACTAAATAATAATCTAGATTTTTGTCTTTCACTCTTAAAAGCAGATGATCGCCGAAATTTTGGCAGTACCTTTTTGTATCAAACAATTCTTGGGTTGCTATGCACAAGCCAACCGGCATCATCTCACTCATGGTTAAAGTCATATAATCACTAATCTATAGATAACTTTAAATTTATTTACGGCTTTTGTTGGATAGTGGATAGTATGGAAAATAAAATCAGACAGCCAATCGTGGTTACTCTCGGACATTGCTAAAAGCAACCGAAAATGTTGACCACGGGAAAACAACCCTATTAGATTCGATTAGAGGTAGTGCGGTAGCTACAGGAGAAGCCGGTGGGATTACTCAAAGCATAGGCGCAACCAACATACCTATAGACACTATTAAAAAAGTATCCAAGCAACTTTTGGAAAAATTTAAGTTTAAAGTTATGATTCCAGGTTTGCTGTTTATCGACACACCTGGCCACGAAGCTTTCGCGTCATTAAGGAAGCGCGGCGGCAGCGTAGCAGATTTGGCTATACTTGTTGTAGATATAAACGAAGGTTTTCAAATACAAACCGACGAATCTCTAAACCTTTTGAAGCAATTTAAAGTCCCGTTTGTAGTTGCTGCAACTAAGATTGATAGAATACCTGGATGGTTCCCTAAGGAAGAGATGTCTTTTAGTGATAGTTTTGCTAAACAGCGTGATGATGTCAAAGACGAACTGGAAAATAAACTTTATAGATTGGTGGCACAATTGGCCGATAGGACATTTGAATCGGAGAGATTTGATAGGATAGAAAATTTCACAAAGCAGGCTGCGATAGTTCCTTGTTCTGGCGTTAGCGGAGAAGGCGTAGCCGAACTTCTGCTTATGTTAGCAGGTTTATCTCAGCAATTTTTGAAAGATAAATTACAAATTTCTGATATAGCCAAGGGTTCTGTGTTGGAAGTTAAAGATGTAAGAGGATTGGGAACAACTATTGATGTAATTCTATACGATGGTAGAAT
>JACQIA010000041.1 GCA_016198705.1 Candidatus Aenigmatarchaeota archaeon | reverse complement strand
AGTTGTTTCATTTGAAAATAATCCATAATAAACACTTGAATTTGCATTTTCATTTGTATCCCAAGTTATTGTTGCCGATGACGATGTTGGAGCTGAGAGAATGTTTGAAAGTGTTGGGGAGGTCAAATCAATTTCAAGTTCATCTGTTGTAGCATCATTCCCAATATTTCCTGCAAGATCTGTTGCGCTAACAATAACCTCATAAATCCCATCGATTAAATCAGGAGAAATTAAATTGTTTGTTAATGTCCAAGTTCCGTCGCCATTATTTATAGCTGGATAATTAGTTCCGTCAACATCAATTTGAATTGTTGCCGTAAGGTCATCAATCGTTCCAGTCAATTCAGGGCTTGGGTCATTTGTTAATAGAAAATTCACATTAACAACAGGAACAATTGTATCTTTGATAATTCCGGCTTCACTGTCTGTTCCAATATTTCCTACAAGATCTGTTCCTCTTAAATATAAAATAAATGCCCCTTCTACTAAACCGACAAATTCAGGAATATCTCCCAAAGTTGTAGTTCCGGAAGTGCATGCTGTCCAAAGAATATTGTCAACAGAACATTCAGAAGTAGTTGGTTCGCTTTCCGTAAATGTAATAAGAGCATTTCCATTAACTTCATCTAACGACAAAGGCGCCGTGATATCAACAACTGGGGCAATTGTATCTTTAATAATTCCCGCTTCACTATCTGTTCCAACATTTCCAGCAAGATCGGTATCTCTTAAATATAAAGTAAATGCTCCTTCCGGTAATGCTCCAAATCCAGCCACATCAGTTAAAGTTGTAACTCCAGATGCACAAGCTACCCAAACTAAATTATCAATTGAACATTCGGCATTTGTTAATTCATCATCTGTAAAGAAAATAAGAGCATTTCCATTAACTTCATCTAACGACAAAGGCGCTGTTATATCAACAATCGGAGCAATAGTATCCCAAGTAAAAGTAATTTCATCAAATGCAGAATTTCCAGCATAGTCAGTTACTAATAATTGAATTGTATAAACTCCATCAATATCGGCTTGAATTGTTGTATCTTCATCATTAGGAGTTCCAAATGTAATAATTCCGGGAAAACCTGATTCTTGAGTCCATGAATATGTTTCAATGCCTGATAATAAATCAGAAGCTGTTGCATCCTGAGTTATTTGAGCATTTGTAATTGCATCTAAACCAGCATCAACAACAGGAGCAGCAGTATCCCAAGTAAAAGTAATCTCATCAAATGCAGAATTTCCTGCGTTGTCTGTAACTGTTAATCTAATTGTGTAAACTCCGTCGGTATCTGCTTGAATTGTTGTATCTTCAGCATCAAGTGTTCCAAAAGTAATTATTCCTGGCCCTGCAATTTGAGTCCAAGACCAAGTTGCTATTCCAGCTATTGCGTCTGAAGTTGTTGCATCTTGGATAATTGGTGAATTTGTTAAAATATCTAATCCAGCGTCAACAATTGGAGCGGTGGTGTCAATGCTAAATGTTCTTGTATCAACATTTGAAACCCAAGCAACAGGAAGCGCATTATCTGTGCTTCTTATTTGCACTTCACATAAATCCAAACCTTCAGTTGTACATTCGCTGGTTGTATCTATTAAATAATCTGTATCACAAGCAGTTCCTACCCATACTAAACTTGGCGCCCCATTATCTAAAATTTGTATTTCACAAGAAGCAACCCCAGAATAAGTGTCTGTATCTGTTCTGCTTACATCAAAATCATCATTATGCCAAGAACTTGCAGTTGGAGAAGTAATTAATGAAACAGGAAGAGATTTATCAATCCAAACTTGAACAGAATTAGTTGTTTCAATATTTCCAGCAGCATCTGTTGAATAATATTCTAAAGTATTTATTCCTTCATCTGTTATAAAAATAGGCGCGACATAAGAAGTCCAAATTCCTAAATTTATTCTATAAAAAGTATCTTGCACGCCGCTTAATGCATCTGTTGGAGATAAAGTTATTGTTTGATCAGAATTTTGCCAACCAACAAGCGCGTCGTCTGTTGTTATAGGATTTGTTTTATCTAATTTAATATTATACTCTCCAACAATGCTTGGATTTGTTGCTAAGTCCCAAACTTGATATCTTACAATTGTATCTTGATCTGAATTATAATTTAATTGATATGGAGAATTTAGTAAAACATTTGGAGTGCATCCTGAACCAGTACAATAGTTTACATCACCGATATAACTTAATGCATCAAGAGGAGTTAAAATCACTGTTTGGTCTAAATTCACCCAAACTCCGTCAGATAAATAATCATCTGAAATTGTTGGAGCAGTTACATCTCTAATAATTGTTCCAGAAAGATTTACTTCACGAATTGTTGTTCCGTCGGGATATTTATCTCTTGCATAGATTGTATAAATGTGATTTCCTTCTTCGGTTAAAATTCCGGAGGGAGGATAATTAAAAGGAGTATTGCTGTCAAAATAATTGATTGCAGGATTTGTCCAGGAAGGTTCTAAAGTATTTATTTGCATATCTTTTGAATTATATTTTTTAATATTTAATTCTGT
>JACQIA010000040.1 GCA_016198705.1 Candidatus Aenigmatarchaeota archaeon | reverse complement strand
GCTAATGTTGAAGTGGCCATAAGCTTTAATGGAACAACACCTGTTTCAGGGGAATATACTTTTACAGGCAATGTAACCAATTCTTCAGGAAGCAAGATGATCAATATTAACTCGACTTCCTTAATATCCAATAATTCATTCACAAACAGCTTTAAATTTTTATTGAATAATAACTTCAGCACTGGGAATTATATAGCGTGGGTTAGGGTTGTTGATGGGGGCGGGAATGTTGTTATCAGGTCAACAAGCTTTCAAGTCAGGGATTGGACTTTAACTTTTGCAAAATCAGATACAGGCTCTGGGTTTGATTATGAATATAGTGCATTTCCTAATGCAAGCGTTGCTTTTGATGTTTTTCCTGTTGAGAGGGTTAATGGAACAATATTATCTAATCTAAGCCAATCAGCTTTTAACTTTACTTTGAAGAACAGCCTTGGGGCGGTTATTAATAGTTCAAACAGCACATTGTTTAATGCAAGCTGCGGGAAAGGGGGATGCTATAAATATTCCATAAGATTGCCTCTTGCCATAGGATTATACAGGTTGAGTGCTGCTGTAAATTATAGTGATGAATTGCTTAGTGCTGAGAGGGTTATTAGCGTATTAAATTCAACAATGACTATAACCCCTGGGGATGGCGAGGGGCAGCTTAAGGAGCAGTTTGGGACTTCTGAAGCTGTTTACCTTACTGTGAAAGCGAAGAATCAAACACAAGATATTAATGTTACTTATACAAGGCTGGATGCATTGCTTTATGAAAATGGAACCTATCTTACTTATACTGAAGTAAGCAATTGGGATAATGTTAATGGGAGCAATGATGCTTTGGAATGGGCTTGGAATATAACACACCAAAGGTTAAAAGTGGATGTGCCAAAGGGAGGGGGGAGTTATTTTGCAAGGGTTTCTGCTGATAATGGTACTATTATTGGAAATGCGAGATTTATTGTTAACCCTTATGACAGTTGTATTTCTGCAAAGACCACAGCAGGAAGCGTGGGAAGCGGGAGCTATTATGCATGGCAGTATAAGGTGAGCGATGTTGTTTATTTTGAGGTTAAGATTGTACAGGCTGATAACCCTTTAGGAAAAGCGCAAAGTGCTAATGGAACCAGCACCTATAGGAATTATGAGAGCTATGGGATGGGGAATGCATGCAGCTGGGATACTACAAAGAAACAAGTGGTGAACAATGCTACCTTGAGTGTTGATGAGGTTGTGAATATGCAGACAGGGATTAAAGCTAACCTTAATTTAAGCGCTTCAACATGCAAATCAGATGATGATAGCGGGGGATATACGTGCACAATAAGGCATGCAAATGACAGCTGGGATGGTGGGAGGTATAGTGTAAAGCTTAAACTTCTAGGACAGGATGGAAAAACTTCTGATATTACTTATGGGTTGTTTGAGGCGAGGGCTTTTTACCTTTGGGCATGGAGCAGTAATTGGCTTAACCAGCCTGGGGGTAATATTACTTTCAATATAAGGATGTATCAGGCTGGAAGCAACTGGTGGAATGCGTGGGGAACAAGCGGGTTATCCGGGAGTGTGAAGATTGAGAAAATTGAATATTATGGAAAGCAAGGAGAGTGGATATATCCTGCGGTTGTTTATGACTATAATTTAACTGGCTTGAATGATACAACAATAAGTTCTGGGGCTGGCACTTTGTATTTAAATGTCTCTCTTGCTGGGAAGAAAAGCTGGGATTCTGGAAGCTATAGTGTGGTATTGAAGGGGACTGAAAGCGGGGGGAATACTGATTTTGGGCAGGCATGGTTTGAGGTTAGAAATTGGGATAGCTATGCAAGCCCGGTTGAGCTTACTAATGCAGGATATGATTATAAGAGCTATTTTGGGGCTAAAGATAATATTACATTATATGTCAGGATTACAAGTGCTGGCGATTATGGCTGGGGCAATGGGGGGGCAAGTTTAGTTAATGATAGGAGCAATATTACAATTAGTGTGAAGAAGATTATTGATTACAGCAGCTGGCCTGCAAGAGACGTGAATACAAGCAGGTATAATGCAACCATAATTAATGTTAATGCTTCAAGCCCGTGGTATAGCAGTGCAACAAAAACAAGCCACTCTGGATATTTGTTGAATATTTCCAATTTAGGGAATTCATGGAATACAGGGTATTATAGTGTGGTATTGGATATTAATGGGACTGAAACAGGGTGGGGATGGTTTAACACTATTGCATTTTATGTTAATACGCAACCTATTGATATTCAGGGGAATTATAAGTATAATTATAAAGGCTCTGGACCTGTGCATTTCTTGGTAACCACGACAAAAGGGTATAAGAACAGCTATACGCATAATGTTTCAACAGGAATTACTGATTATGTTAATACAACGATTAAAGATATTAAACTGACGAGATGGAGCGATACTGATTACAGGACTATTGAATATTCTTATCCAAGGGATTTTAACGTTACAAATGCAAGCCATTTAACTATTAATTACAGCAGACTTGTTTCTTTAAATTATTCTACAAGCACATGGCCTTCAGGGTATTATTATGGAAGCATTATCCTGCAAAATGATGCGAATGAAACTGCCACAGGGTATATCTGGTTTAATGTGCAGCCTTTTAGAGTTGATTATACCATAGACAGCTATACAATAGGAACAAGCGATAATATTACTGGGATGTTAAGAGTGAGGAACCCGGATTGGAGCAACAATACTATAGAGTGGGGGAATTA
Source organism: Candidatus Aenigmatarchaeota archaeon (assembly GCA_016198705.1). GTDB lineage: Archaea > Aenigmatarchaeota > Aenigmatarchaeia > CG10238-14 > SCSR01 > JACQIA01. The sequence goes on along the minus strand of JACQIA010000040.1, from coordinate 575 downwards.
TACTGTAACTGAGATTTATCAGGAATCATGGGATTATAATTCAAGAATTAAAAATTCTGTTACTAACTTTAGCCCAAGAAATTTTAATGGAAGCACTAACCTGAGCATTGCTGCACCTTCTAATGGGTGGGTGCCTGGATGGGGGAATGTTGTTGCTGTTGTTTATGATAATACAACAAATACAAGCAAGAGTGTGTGGATAGGGTTTAGGGCTGCTTTGTTCAACGTTGCTTTCGGAAGCATTACCAGTCAGGACACTATTACCCAGACTCAGAATGTTACCATACCTGTAACTTTAACCAATCCTGTTGGTGGGGGGATTGCATCTGGTAATTTAACAAGAGTATATGAAACAATATGGCCTAATACTTATGATTACCAATTTACTATTGGAGGGTGCACTTCTACTACTTCAGGAAGCTGCAATATTACGAGCACTGGGAATGTTATAGTGCATGCACCTTCTGGTGGATGGGGAGAGGAATACCATTATCTTACTTTTGTGTTTGCTAATGCTAATAATCTGAATTCAAAAATGACTGAATATGCCCCTTGGTTTAGGGTGAGGGCGGCAT
>JACQIA010000043.1 GCA_016198705.1 Candidatus Aenigmatarchaeota archaeon | reverse complement strand
TAAACGTAAATTAAAATAAAACCTGACAAAAGTCCTGTGGCTACCAACTCGTTTCTATTTAGTATAATAAAAATTATCAATACAAAAGCTACAGCATCCAATAATTTAAAAAATAAAAAATGCTTTACACTATGGCGAAGCAACTTTCTTAATATAGGATTCTCCTCTGCATCTGACCCGTATTTCTTAAATACATTAATTGTCAGATAGCCGTCTATTAGCCATAATACCAATAATGCTGGTATCAAGAAATTATGTAGCATATATATTGAATTGATTTTTAGCTATTTGTTATTTCTATTTAGAAATCAAAATTAGTTTTAGAGGAAAATGGCAGTAGAATTAATACTTTTAGTCATATTAATTGTCGGGATATTTATGCTAGGTTTAGGAGTTACTCAAACAAGGGTACAATATAGACGAGTTAGAAAAATTTTAGGGGACTTCAAAACAAATTATAGTCCTCTTACTGAAGAGGAACCTAGAGAAAGGGACCGCTTGAATCAACTTAAAGACCAAGGTAGATTGACTTACGAAGCTGCGGGTAGTTTATCAAGATACGATGAAAGGGAAATGAGATACGGTAATTTAAGGGGGCCTTTGGGTAGAATATACGGAATGATAGATGCGGGAAAAGAGCGTGGCTCAGATTTGTACAGGGATATCGTTGGGTTTTTAAATTTATTTGGTTTTTATGAACATGCAAAAACTGCTATTGAAAAAACTAGGGGAACTGTTAAAGATGTCATTCAAGGTTGGAAGGATCGCAAAAACAGAGACCAAGAAGCTAGACTAGTGCTATTAGGACTCAAAGAAGAATACGTACCTCCTGCAGTATTGTATGTTCCAGGAGCTGGCGGCCGTATGGAAGAAAGAAGAATAACTAAAAGGAAGTAAAACTACTTTAGAGGACTTATAATGATTGGGAAAATTATTTCAGCTTTTTTGCTATTAGTACCGGCTTCACTTGCCCAAGCTGATAAAGAAACTACAATAGGCGTTTTGAGAGGTTTGCTTGGCAACTTGCCTAGCTCATGCTCAGATATAACAAGTGCTTTATGCATCTATTGCCTAGGTTATGTAAAACTATTACCGCTCGCGTTTTTCTTCGGATTATTTTACTTGGTTTTAAACATAGCTGTTAAACCGTTTGCTAGAGTAGAAGCTTTGGCACAAGCCCCTAGTATTAGAATTGGTATAATTTTAATCAGCCTTTCTCTCGCCTTCTTTACTATACAAAATACTACGGTAGGTGGCGCATTATCAAGATTGGGAACGTTTTCTGATTGGACTGTCGGCCTGCTAATTCTAGTTGGAATTTCTGTAAGTGCATTCTTCGGATTTAGAATTTTAAATGCAATGATTAGTTCACCCAGCATAGGAAGTAATCCAATATGGATTTTAGCGATTCTCGTGCTTACTTTGATTATTATTGGGGTATTTGTCGGTTATGTAACTACATTTGTAGGCGGTCCACTACAAATAATTATAGTACTATTCAGCACAATGTCTGTATTGGTAATTGCAGTTTCGCTTTTTGCTGAACCGTTACGCACATTCTTTGCAATTCTTTTATTTGCTACATTCATAATTTTAATAATGATTTTAACTCATCCGAATGAATTTGCAAATTTCTTGCCAGAATTATTCCAAGAAAGCGAAGAGTTCAATCTAGGCATTTGTGCATAAGGATATTTACATTTTATACAAATAATTAATTAGCTGATACATGTGAAAAGAGTTTTGAATAGCTTTGTACTGTCACTATTACTTTTACTGCCATTGGCAATTGCTCAATCTGAAATAATTTCAAGAGGTCTGTTGAGATCGGTTTTAGGACCACTGCCAGAAGCGTGTACATTTTCCATAAGTAGTTCAGATTGTATAGCGTGCCTAGGTACGGTAAAATTTCTTCCTTTTGCATTTTTCTTTGGGTTGATTTATTTTGCCATGGTGTTTTTAGTTTTTAGGATTTTAGGCCAAGTACCTAATGTTGAAGGTAGACCAGCTGATATCAAAACTGTAACCCCATCTTTGTACTATGCAGCAATTTTGATTTCTTTGGCATTGGCACTATTAACATTGCATTTTAGAGAAACTAGCATGTTTTTCATAAGCATTAGTCAATTCCATAGGATACTGATAATATCGCTTTCTATAGTCATTGTCATCACTTTCCTTCATACGCTACATGGTCTTTCTCCAATGTATCAATTAGTTACTTTATTATTTTCCATAGGCATAGTTTGGACATTTTACAATCTATTGACACAACCAGGTGGATTGCTTACATTCGAACCTAGCATTCCTATAGCAGAAAGTCCTTGCTTTCTTTCAACGTGATGTGAGTGAAAGGACAAATAGCTATAATACTAATGCTTTTGTTTTTGATAACTGCTGTTCTTATTTTCCTGGCAGTTTCGATAATTTTTGTACCAATACTTAAGACAATTGTCGTTACCCCTATATTGGAACCGCCTGCAGTTGCGGTTATCACAGCCTTGTTTGGGTTTTTACCAGATCAATGCTCAGTCCTAACAAGCTTAGACTGTAGATTTTGCTTTATTACCCAAAAGCTTTTGCCACTGGTTGTAAATACAGTTTTTGGTATTATTTTATTTTCAATAATATTGAGACCTTTATTTGGCAAAGACAGACTACTCGATTGGCAAGGTGGGTTGTCCAAAGGACCTTTGGAATACTATAGTGCTGTACTGCTGATTAGTCTAGCTTTTAGCATCTTTATGTTACATCAACCTGCTCCTCTGCTGTTACTTAATTGGATGACTATGATTTTAGCAATTGCAGTAAGAATCATAGCTTTTATGGTAGCTGGAGAAACTATCGATGACTTAAGGCGTTTGACCGATTTCTTCCTAGCTGCAAACATTTTAGTTTCAGGTTGGACTAATCTTTGGATATTCGCTATTGTATTCATTGCCGGCTTTACATTTGTATCAGCAATTCAAGAAAGAGGGCCAAGAGCAGGACAACCTAGAATGCATTTTACGAGAGGGAATTTATTGATATTTAGTGTTTTGCTTTTGTTACTAGGTGGATACTTGTATATGGTATTTGAACATCAGTGGTGGACACCAATTGGCACATTACCGACAAAAATAGAATTCCATGGCCTAGCTAGTTATATTACTGAAAAAGCCAACTTGCCAGAAATAACATGTGGTGAAAATACAATAGGTCCTGAATCATCTATTTCTTTGTAACTAACGAAAAATAAATTATGGTAAGTAACACTTTGACAGACCTACTATCAGATGCATCTAGAACTGGTATATTCGATGCCTTAATACCTTTCTTAATCATTTACACTATACTTTACACAGTTTTCCAAAGAGCTAGGATAACGGAAGATAAAAGAATAAATGTTGTCTTATCCCTGAGCATATCTTTTCTGGTGGTATTCTCTCCAGCAGGTTTGCCAATAATCCAATTATTCAGACAATTGTTCTCAGGTACAGCAGTTTTGCTTATCTTTCTTGTAATTTTCATTACTATAGCTTTCTTGCTAGGCATAGCCAGAAGCCCTCATCCGGGAAAAGAGCCTGAACCTATTTGGCTATTGATAGTATCTGGCATATTCGCTTTCTATCTTCTGGTTAGAACCGACGTTTTAAAATTCTTAGGTTTGTCAGTAGAAGCCTTTCCAATCCCAGACTTCATCTTCGTCCTTCTAGGAGTGATAGCTGTAATTGCAATAATCATCAAATATGCAAAATAATATCCTTTAAAACCCTAATTTCATTTAATGCCATTATTCCAAGTTCCACTGTCTCTTGATCAGATAACAAAACTTAGTCAGAATTTACCTTCAATCCCATCAGAATATCTATCATCAATGCTATTAGCATTTTCCTTTGTATTCCTTCTGCTTTCAGTAATAAAGCTAAACATAAAAATGAGAATTATAGCTGGCATAGTCGTAGCCGTAGCATTGGCATCCGTCAACTTATTGCCATCTACTATATCATCCCAAATCTCTAATTACATTTCTCCATTTACAACAACATTAACAAGCTTTACAAAGTCACTAGGCTTGCAAGGCACTTTGATTGCTTCTGGTGTATTGATTTTTGTTGGAGTAATTTTAGGTAAAATTTCGGGCAAATCACTATTCAAAAAAACCGTTAAAAAGGCTGGTGAGCCTACATCAAAAAATGAAAAAGTCCTGGAACAGCTTGAAAAAAAGCGGGACCATATGATAGCTCAACTCAAAAATGCAAAAGGGGATCCTGTATCTGAATTGCAAATAGAGAAGGCGATAAACCAGATAAACGAAAAGATAAACATTCTAAAGGCAAAACTAGGGCTGCCTATCACTGCTTAAACTTAAATTCCTTGTAACAGAATTACTTATTTGAGGCTATGGCGAATTTCTTTGAATTGGTTGTGCAGAAGCTTAATGAGTTTGGATTCTACGACTTCCTTTTCCCGTTCATTTTATTTTCTGTTTTATTTTACGCCCTACTAATGAAATCAAAATTATTCGGTGAAATGCGGGAAGGTCAGATATTATCTGCTGTTGTATCGCTTTCAGTGGCATTTCTCATCTTCGGATATCCAATTTTGGTTGGCTTTACATTTGGAACGCAGCTATCAGCATTCTTCACACAACTGAGCATAATTGGGTTGTTATTTATAGTAGCCTTGATCTTTGCAAGCATGTTCTATCCGGATTTTCCTAAGATGCTTTCAGAAAAGCTGGTAAGCCCAAATAAAGTGTATTTATTCATCGGGATTGCATTTCTGCTTTTTGTTACTAGTGGGTTAGTTGGTGTCTTCACTCAAAGTGGTGACGAAGGTCCTAACGCGCCGAGAGATATAATATTAATCGTTGCGGGAATAATTATTTTTGTAGTTGTTATAATGATAGCAGCTGCATCCGTTGGAGGAGAACAGAAGTAAATGGCATCACCGTTTGAAATTGTTATATTAAGATTGAAGGATATAGGAGCTTTTGAATTCTTATTTCCTTTCATGCTTACAGCCGCAATATTTTATGGATTGTTAAGAAGAAGCCAGATATTCGGCACCCCAGAGAGAAACGTAGCAGTTAACGGTGTAGTTGCATTAGTGGCAGCTTTCATGGTTTGGGCTTATCCTGTCTTAGTCGGTATTAGTATAGAAAAACAATTGTCTCAATTCTTCTTTAGCGGGGTTGTTGTGCTGTTAACTGTGATGATTCTTTTACTTGGTTCGTCGATGGTGCTTAAAGAGGGGTTAGGGAAATTTTTCGAAGAGAGGTATAAAGGCGGGTTGGCAGTTGCATTCATTGTATTTGGCATTATCATTGCCATAGGCATTTTAGTCTCAAGCGGGTTGCTGAACATATTCTTCCCACAGACGGTAGTTGGCGGTATTCCGCAGGATGTAATTTTGACGATAATTGTTGTTGTATTGATGGCTGTGACTGTAATTGGGATAGCATCGGTAGGGGCAGGGGGCGGTGAAAAGAAAGGATAACTGATAGTTTATTATTTATCTTTTTATTGTCAATACTCTATTAAAAGGGATTTAAAATGGGGATATTCGATCCGCTAATTAGCGTGGCGCAGCAAGCCGGCATATTTGCATTTTACTTGCCATTTCTGATCACTTTTGCATTATTATACGGATTGTTGTCTAGAGCCCAGATTTTTGGTCCTAAAGAGAGGATGACAAATGCACTTAACGCTATAATTGCGTTTTCTGTAGCATTGTTCGTTATAGGATTTACACCCGCTGGAGTTAGTGTTAGTCAATTCTTTGGAACATTCTTTACACAAACTACAATAGTGCTAGTAACTTTCGTTGTGGGAATTATTGTTTTAGTATTATTAGGTGAAACTTTAGGACCGCCTATATACGCATATGATAAACAAGGTAATAAAGCTCCAAGTGGACAAAGAGGTTTCGATATAGGAAAATATGGCGCTATTATCTTAGGTCTTGTAGTGCTTGGCGTTTTTATTAATAGCGGTGGGTTACAAGCTTTAGGACTGGGTGGATCTGCTACGGTCATACCTGGATTATCTATGCAAGACATTGCAATTCTACTTTTTATAGGAATTACAGTATTTTTGATTTATTGGGTGTCTAAGTAGAAGTCAAATCCTGTATACAAATATTTTATTTTCTTTATCAACCTTAACAGGCTTCCAATTTTTTAAAGGAAACTGCAATGACACTATACGAGTACCACGCTTTAGTTCTTCTTTAAATTTAGATTTCAACTGATTGACGGTTTTGGGAAGCAAATACATAGTAACCACATCTGCATCTTTTAGATTCACATTAAACAAGTTCGCATGTTTAATCTTGGCGTATTTATCAAGCTTTTTAAATTTCAATTTCAACCTAGAAATTAACACCCTTATAGGATCTATTTCCACTCCAATGGCTTTGGTTTTATATAGCCGTGCTGCTTCAGCAACAATTCTTCCATCGCCAGAACCCAGATCGTACAAAACTTCCCCAGACCTAATGTCGGTCATTTTCAACATCCTTCTAATTTTATCTATTTTAGCAGGCACCCATTGCCCTCCTAAAGGTTTAGTATAAAGTGTCCATAAATTACCTATAATGAAAATCCACGGTAAAATTAGAAATCTTAAATCGAATATTGCCAATCCTACATGAACAAGTAAAATAAAATTAAGAACTATTTTTGCATTTATCTCAAATCTCATATAATTCTAAATATTCCTTTTCAGTAAAATGAAGCTTAGCCGGTATGATTATAACTGCTGGCAGTTCAAATGCCTCCTTTAGCAACTTTTTGACTACACCATAAAATATTTTGGATGATTTTCCAGAACTAAAAACCACAACTTTGCTATCTTTTGTGATAGCTCCTTTTCCATTTTCTTCTTCCAATTTTAAAAGAATCTCCAATGCGTCACTAACACTCAGATATTTGTTCTTTTCACCTATTATATCTAGCAAGCACAAAGTGTGAAGATCACGTTCCTTGTTGTTAGCAATTACATTATAAATTGATTGAGGTGATTTTCCTTTTGTCTTGTCTTGGAAGGGTATTGTAACTGCTTGCCCGAATTTATAGATATGCAAACCGGTCTCGGCAATCGAAGAAAATATCGACGCATTATGCAAAATTTGGATTTCAACATCTTTTTTTCTTGCCTCGATTAATAATGATGCATGTGTTGTCGCTACCAGAGGATCGCCTTGAACAAAAATGACTATATCCTTATCTTTTGCTTCTTCTACAATCTTGTCTGAATTTTCTTCCAAATCACTTCTAGTTAATTCACCAAGATGTTTGCCAACCATCTCAGATAAATTTTCCAAACTGCCACTCCATTTCCCTGTATAAAGCTCTATGTAAATCTTGTCCGCATTTTTAGCAGCTTCCAAACCCCTTAGCGTCAAATCAAGTTCGTCAAACAAGCCCAAACCAATTAATGTAAGCATACACTACAAAAGTTAATCAATGCTTAAATCTTTTTTATTTTAGTGAATACTCATGGTAAGCTTTGATTTGATTGGTTTCAAGGAAAAGGCTGTAGCTATTGTAGAAATAGTGGAAGGTCTAGAGAAATCGAAAATAGAGATTGCCAAGGAAATAATGGAGAAAAATAAAAATATAAAATCTGTTCTTGAAAAGGTTTCTAGAAGAAAAGGCAAGCTTAGGAAAAGAGAATACAAAATACTAGCAGGCGATAAAAATACAGAAGTTCTGCACAGAGAATTCGGGTACACATTAAAAGTAGATCCTCAAAAGGTTTATTTCTCTCCTAGAGAATCCACAGAAAGGCAAAGAATAGCAGTACAAGTTAAGGCTGGCGAAACTATTTTAGTCATGTTTGGCGGGATTTGTGTAATGTCTATAGCAATTGCAAAAAAGCAGCCCAACGTAAACAAAATATATTCAGTGGAATTAAATCCTGATGGGAGCAAATATGCTCTAGAAAATGTAAGGATGAACAAACTATCGCATAAAATAGTGCCGATAGAGGGCGATGTTAAAACGGGTTGCAGAGAATTTTACAATAAATGCGACAGGATATTGATGCCACTTCCGCTAGGTGCTGAAAAATTCTTGGACATAGCAGTTAAATGTCTGAAAAGTGAAGGTGGTATCATACATTTTTACACTATAGGTAAAGAGGAAGATTTATTCTCAGCAGCATTAGAAACAATAGGCAAAAAGTTAAAAAGGTTAAAGAAGACTTATACGGTTATAAATAAAAGAAAGGTGTTAGCATATTCTCCAAGACAATGGAAAGTTTGTATTGATTTAATGGTGAAATAAAATGCAGGCAGTGATCTTATGCGGTGGTTTAGGAGAACGATTAAGACCTCATACAGAAAAAATACCAAAGGTGATGTTGGAATTAAAAGGTAAACCTATTTTAGAACATGTTATAAACCATATCAAAAAATATGGTATAGAGGTTATTGTTCTTCTATGCGGCTATAAAAGTGATGAAATTAAGAACCACTTCGGTAATGGAAAGAAATTTGGGGTAAATATAAACTATTCAGTAGAAAAGGAGAAGCTTGGTACTGCAGGGGCTGTTAATAACGCGAAGGATTTGATTCATGATGATTTTATTTTAATCAATGGCGATGTCATAACCGATTTTCCTTTGGATAGATTGCTAAATGAATTTGATAAATTGAACAAAGCTGTCATATCGCTTGTTAGGCCTAAAAGTCCCTTTGGGGTTGCCAAAATAGAAAATACTGAAAATGGGGTAAAAATAAAGAATTTTGTTGAAAAGCCGAGGATGAATGAATGGATTAATGCAGGATATACAGTCATACCAAAAGATTTTCTTAGGCTATTTGCCAAAAATGGCGATGTAGAAACTGATGTTTATCCGAAGCTTGTAAAAACAGGCGACCTGTATGCCTTTTTATTGGATGATAAATATTATTGGAAATCTATTGATACGCATAAAGATTTGAAAGAAATTAATGGATAAAGCAGGGGTCCCGTAGTCTGGTCAATCGGGCTAGCTTCAGAAGCTAGTGGGTTAGTCCCTACGTGAGTTCAAATCTCACCCTCTGCATACTAATAAATAAAAAAATCGTAATGATGTAAATGGTAAATTTGGAAATTTTATCTTTGTTGATATTCTTTGGTTTAATCGGACTGTATCTTCTGAAGAATAAAAAGAAAATTACTTACAATGGTGGATTAATAATAATCCGCTGGAAACGCGGGAAGGAAATTTTAGACGTAATCGCCAATAAATTTAGAAAAATATTACCGGCAGTGGGAATTCTTTCAATTCTAGTAGGTTTGTTTGCTACCTTTCTAGGCCTTTATTTGATAATCCAACTAAGCCTTAGATTCGAACAGGCATTTGGAATAGCTTTACCTTCTGTATCAGGCGTTTCCTATCCAGCGCCAATAGTCGGTGTTCCGTTCTGGTATTGGATAATAGGAATTTTCACCATAGTATTTGTTCACGAGAGTATGCATGGCATATTTGCCAGATTAGACAATGTAAGGATAAAAAGTTACGGCTTGATGACTTTTTTTGTCCTACCAATAGGAGCTTTTGTAGATCCAGATAATAAACAGATTGAAAAATTAAGCATGCTTAAAAAATTAAGGATATTTTCAGCTGGCAGTTTTATTAACATAGTGTTGGGTCTTTTATTTTTACTTCTTGCAGTCTGGCTCTTTTCAAACTTATATGAGGATAAGGGTGTGAATTTTTCTGAAACAATGAAAGATTTGCCTGCTTATAATACAGGATTAAACGGAACTATACATGCGATAAACGGACAAGAAATTAAAACAATACAGGACTTATCTGAAATATTAAATGGTATAGACCCCGGCACTACAATTCAAATAACAACGTCACAAGGTGTATACACTATTGAAACTGCGAGCAGACCTGATGGACAGCCTGGATCATTTATAGGAATAGGCAGTGCTTCCACCCACGTAGATATAAAGGATGCATTAGCAATGTACAAGTTTCCTTTAAACTGGTTTTATGGTTTACTGCTATGGTTACATATACTAAATTTCGGTGTTGGCATTGCAAACATGCTGCCGATTAAACCATTAGACGGTGGGTTATTCTACGAAGAGATACTTAAAAAGTATTTTGGCAGTAGAAGTAAGAAGATAATGAAGTATATTTCAATTGCAGTAGCCCTTCTGTTTCTCTTCAATATCTTTGGAATACCTATTTTGAAATATTTCCAATGACTTCAGTTTTCCTTATTTCAAAATTCCTCAAAGGATAAATTGGTCGAATCTCTTTTAAAATTTTGGCTTTGATATCGTCTGAAATCATTCCATCTATAAAATCGTCGAGAGTGGAATTTTCAACAATAGACTTCAATAGTTCTTTGATTTTGTTACTAACTTTTACTGTTATGCTGCTCTTAACCCTTCTACCAATTACACCTAAGCCTTTGACTGTTATTTTCTTCTTATCAGAAGTTACAAAATCTTGAACTGTATCTATTCTTCTAACTCTTCTTAACACCATTCTGGATAAATAGTCTCTAAGGCATTCTGTGCCAGCAAATTCTGTAAACGCAAATTTACCGTCCACTTTGTTAATTCTGAATACCATTTTAACATAGTATTTGCTGAAGTTATCTGTAAGTTCGATGGCACTCAAATTAATTTTCTTGCCAATCAAATTGGACGGTTCCGTAGCTAGTGTTTTGCCTATCTCTTTCTCCCCAAAGTATTTGGGTGCTATAATTTTGTACCACTCTTTAATTTTCTTAGCTGCCAATCAAATCACGCAATATCTTATCTAAAATCATTATGTAGATAAAATTTAATACTTTACACCAACTGAAGCCTACTTTTGTACAAGTAATTTTACCTTCTGATAATCGTATACAAAACCTTTAGGGATTTTTTCCTCCCTCGTATAATACTTTATAAGCCTCCTAATTTTAGATTCTAAATTCTCCAAGCCCTTTTTAGTGTGCTTGTCCGATTTATTTGCACTCAAATGTTCCTTTATTACCACGACTTTTTTAAATAAATTCAACAAATCTTCAGGATAATTTGGCTGCAAGCCGTTTTCTTTTATTATCTGACCTATTGTCTTGTTTGCTATCAGCTTAACGTCAGGTATGCCATATCTATCTCGCAAAGCTATGCCTATATCTGAAGAACTATACTTGCTTTTCGCTAGCTCAACTACTAATTTCTCAACTTCTTCTGCTGTTTGCTTTACCCATTTTGGTTTAATTTTAAGTACAGGCCTATGGCTTCCACTCTTACCCTTTTTACCTGAATATATACGTGCCATTTAACCACTCTTAAATTCTTTTACCAACCAGATAAAAATTAAAGCTGTTGTAGCCAAGAATGCAATTAAACTTCCTAGCATAGCAAGAATTGCAGTAATTCCTTTTGTAGAAAATATTGCTGTAAGCCCCATGCCCATAGATAGCATTCCCCCGCCTAATAAAATTAATAGTATAGAGTAGTTTTCTAAAGTTTCGTATTTGTCTTTACCTTTCAATTTTAACATCAAATTCATATCATCGCTTACCTTTCTGCATATCTTACACGTTTTTTAATCTCTTTAACCTTTTCTAATATTTGTTCTGCACCTACATACTCTTTTTTATAGCCGCCTACGAAATAAGACCAGCACTTGTCAGCAATCTTGAAGTGAGTTGAATTCAAGGCTTCCATGAATAACCTCAGATCAACCCCCTTATCCTCTATCCTTGAAGAAATCTCGCCCAAGCCAAAATCTATAAAATAGATTTCCTCGCCCTTTAAAATCATGTTGGAAGTCGTCAAATCTCCATGAATTATGTTGTTTTGGTGCAATTTGCCAATCAATTTACCTATTTCAAAACAGACTTTCTTAACATCATTGTCATTGGCAGAATTTAGAAATTCTTTAATTCTAATGCCAGAAATGTTTTCCATGATTATTTTACAATCTTTTTCATTCACATTTAGTATTTTAGGCGTCAGCACCCCAACCTTTCTTGCTTCAGTAAGCAGCTTAACCTCTTTTCTTGTCCTTTCTTTCCTAAGCCTATCGTCCAATTGTTTGACCCTATAGTTCTTTTCTCTCCTTTCCTTGATTATAGATTCCTGACCTTCAAAAGCATCTTCATAGATTAAGCTCTCGGCACCTCGGTAGATTATTTTCATAATAGACTTTCACATGTGATATTTAAATGTTAAACGACGATTTGAAATTAATGAAACTAATAGACATCATACACAATAGAGATTTAACCAAATACTTAATTTTAGGATTTTCTACACTAGTTTTAGTCTTGATTCTACAGAAATTTTTTCTTTTAGTCGTGTTAATTGGTGTAAGTTTAGTTATAAGCTACTTTACAGGCACTTACCAGTCTAAAACTATCGGCATAGAGTTAGTGACATTTACAACTGTTTTGGCTGGATTTGCATTTGGACCAACAACAGGAGCGCTGATTGGACTGATTTTAATAACAACCCATTTAACTATAGGCCATTTTGCATTTGGACCTTATATTTTCTGGACAATTCCTTTCTATGTTGCAGTAGGTATTCTGTCTGGAACATTAACTGGGGTTGAGTTTACTACCTTAGGCATTTACACGATAATTGCAATAAATGCTTTAAGCCTTGTTTTAACAGCAATTACATTCCCTCAAAACCTAGGAGTATATATTCCATTTGCGGTAACAAATATATTGTTCAATGTTATAATATTTTCGCAATTTGGCCCGCTTATCTATAGCTTAGTAAAATAACTTATACGTCTTTTATTCCAGTTTCTGTAATTTTGAATACTGCCTCATTTTCAGGCAATCCTGGACTATCAACCAATTTGCATACCCTTGTATTCTCTCTACCACGTCTAAGATAACACCTATAAGTGGCTTGATGAGCAAGCACATGACCTCCTATTGGGCTAGTTGGGTCTCCGAATAACATATCTGGCCTCGCCATAACTTGGTTTGTGATATAAATTGCTAAATTATATGCATCTGCCAATCTCTGGAGCTGGTGCAAATGTTTGTTCAATTTCTGCTGCCTATTTGCCAGCTCCCCTCTACCAATAAAATCAGCTCTGAAATGTGACGTAATACTATCGATAATAATTAATTTGATTTTGTTTTGTTCTATCATTTCCGGGGCTTTCTCCACAAGAAGCATCTGATGCTCTGAATTAAATGCCCTGGCTACTAGAATATTTTTTAGGGTTTTTTCAGGGTCCAATTTCAATCCCTTTGCTATTTGTACGATTCTTTCAGGCCTAAAGGTATTTTCTGTATCCACCCACAAAACATTACCGCCCAGCCCGCCAGCATCTTTTGGTAATTGGACATTTACTGCAACCTGGAATCCTATTTGCGTCTTTCCAGATCCAAACTGTCCGTATGCTTCTGTTATAGCCTGCGTTTCTAGACCGCCACCAAGCAAACTATCCAAATTCTTGCATCCAGTTGCTATTTTAGCTACACTAGTTCTTCTTTCTAAAATTTTATCCGCAGTTTCATAGCCTATTTCGAGCTTTTGCCTAGCTGCATTTATTATCTTTGCCGCTTGTCCTTCACCTATATCAGCCAGTGCTGCTAATTCAGAAGGAGACGAAACTGCAATAGCCATTGGGTCTGTGTATCCTATTTCCTTTAATTTTTCCCCTATCTTTTCTCCTACTCCAGGCAAATCATCTACTGTAATTTCTTTTTTTGGCATTTAGTCACCAACTGTAGTTTCTATTAAATCAACTAATCTTCTACTCTCTTCTAAAACATTTAAGCTTTTGACTTTGGAAGCTACTAGCTCAAATCTGTCAAAAACCTTGTTCTTAACTACCCTGCCCTGAACAACAACTTCTTTACCAAGCAAACTTTTTGCTACAAGCTGATATCTGTTGCCTATTTCGACATCTTTTAAATCCTCTGCCTTTAGTTCGCTGATTTCTTCTGCCAATTCTCTGAAAAATACTGCTCTTATGTCGCCAGTACCATCATCAAGCACACACGAAATAATTAAGTATTCATCTTCTTCATTGCTAAACAAGAATTTACTTTTAAAAACTTGAACTACATTGCCGGTAATTTCTACGCTACCTTGCGCAATGTCCTTTATAGATGCCCTCTTGGTGGATAATGAAAAATATCTATCAAGCAATTCATCGGAAGACGGGAAATTGTAAATCTCATCGGCTAGACTTATGCTGCCGAATTTACTTAATGTGATTTCTAATTCGCCGAAAGGATTTTCTTTTGACATGGCATTTGCCACTTGGAGTATATTATTTACAGATACCAAGCCGTCTTCTACTAGGCTAACTTGGTCGTCCCATAATGTTAATTTTACATATCCTGTTCCGTCACCTAAGTAGATATTCGCAACCTTACCTTTGGTGCCATTATTTTTAACAAACTCCTTCATAGGAGTTATTTTGATTACCCTACCAACAACATTTACTTTTCCTGAATTAGGGTTCAAATCCTTCATTCTTAATTGGTTGCTTGTTTTCTCCATTTGTATGCCCAATTCCTTGGCTAAGATGTAAGCAGCGCCTTCTTTTTTTATTAGACCTGAAAATTCATTAGCTTTTTCATTTATCTTAGTGAGTAATACTTCTTTTGATAAGCCACTTTTGTGTGCAATTTCATTTAATATCTCATCAGATAAAGCCATATAAACAATACAATAGTTATACTAAACTTTCTTTCTTGCCATCCGTATATCTTCTGCTATTATGGTTTTTCTACCAGCATGTTTAGCCAGAAGTGTGGCCTCTGCAACAATTTTAGCCAGTTTTTCTTCAAGAACATTCGCAAATTCTTCTAATGCGTCTTTAGATACTCTCTTTGCACCGGATTGCTTTAGAAATCTTTCGAATGGTGCACGGGGTAAAATTGACATAGTTAGAATTTTAATTTGGATACTATAAATTTATGAAAAGTCAACCTTGTACAACCTTATCTCCGGGTTGCTGTAAACCAATTTGAATTTTTCAAGTTTAGGTATGTTAAACTCAGATATTCCATTCCCACTGAAGAAAAACATGTTAGTGAATATAGAATCGCGGACAGGTTGCTCCATGAAAATGGCATTACTAAAACCTGGCTGCACAAAGACTAAACTATCTAAATTATTTGTGATGTTATTTCTTATTTTAACCTCTTGATTGTTATTGTTGTAAAATAGTACATCTCGGCTGATTGCATTTCTTACTCCTAAGGTAGGCATATTTATTACAGCAAAAATTTGGTCATCTTTTTGAGCTATTGTTATTGTCATAGGGAAACCAACAGCACAGTTATAAGACGGTGTATTTTGCTGCTGTGTTAACTCCTGTGATAAATTGCATTCCACGTAGTTTCTTCCGGTACCTGTACCAAAGAAATTCAACCAATAATATTTGCCTATTAAATCGTTGCTTGCAATTATGTACATTTCACTAACAGGTTTGCAAGCATCTTTAGGCATCTTGTCTCCGTATTGATTCTTGGCTTCATTGCATTGCTCAGGTGTTAATTGCATGTATTTCTTCAGAATTTTGACAGCACCTTTTTCATCGCTTATAGAAAAGACCCTGCCCATATCCTGGATTCTTATGTTATGGTTGTAAGGTATGCACTCGCCAGGAGGACAATGCGCACCATCGGCATGGACTTTCAGACCTGTATATCCAGCTATGATATGGCCTGGATCCCACCAAGTCGCAATCAAAGCGTCTTTATCGGCATTTTGTTTAAGCCATTCTAACATGTTTCGCCAATTGCCATCTATCTCCAAACCAGTAGAACTTCTGCCAACTTGATCTGCTTCAGAAACGAATACCAGCGATAAAATAATGGTAATACTGAATAGTGTAGCTAAATGCAAATCTTGAATATTTGCGCCACGCTTAAACAACGAAAAAATAGTTGTTACGATTACGAAAAAGGTAGGTAGTAAGAATGCGCCACTAATTGATGTCATTAAGAGCAAAATTGCGGTGAGTATAACAAGGGATGTTCTCTTATATTTGGAAAATTGGGCTATTACATAACCTGCTGATGCTGCGGCCGCAGAGGAAAATTGCAAAGAAAATCTGGTCCCGTTTAATATCATGAAAAATGTGGCGGCGAGCCAAAGGAATAGGAAAATTTCGTAATACTCTATTTTGACTTTTCTGTATAATTTGTATATTACTAACAGTGGCAATCCTATAAGTGCAAATAATATAGGTGTCAAACCAATTCTGCTTGCAAGGGTAACAAAACCATCTCTATTAAGAATGTTTATCCTTTGGAGTTCAGCAACAGATTGATTTACCAACAGCCCTTGTCCCGGATTTATGAAACCCAAACCTATAAGAGCTGATATGAATACATTACCTAAATTTGTTATGACACCGATTAAATTGGCTGTAACAATGACGATTAAAAGTGGAGCCGCCAGATGCTTTATTTCGGCGATAATATTCGTTATATTTACCTTCAAATTCCTGTTATGAACCAGTTCTTCAACAATTCTGAAAATGGCTAAAGCTGGCAAAAAAAGTAAAAACAATAGAGACACAAACCAGCCACCACTCCAATTGTAGGCAAAGATTACATTAGTCAGTATTGCCAAAACATAAAACGGTACTGATCTTTTCTTTATGGCAAGTATTATGGAAAAAACGGACAAGAATGTGTAGAATACAATTACTGGGTCGTTATCAGTATAACCAGCCATAGAAACTCCGATAAATGTCGGGGGTAATATCGCAAATAATGCGGTGAATAAGCCACCAATTTTATTGGTTATGAGTCTGCCCAAAAAGAATGCAGCGATGCCACCGAGAGCAACCATAATTACTGGTGCCCATTTGGCTACAGCCAAAAATGCAATGTCACTAAAGAAGATTTGGGCTATTTTGTAGAATATAATCATTGTATAGACCCAACCTAAAAAAGGTTCAAAAGGCCTGCCAGGCGGATAATAACTCAACAAATCCCACTTTGGGGGCTGCATGTTATTATCCATTATCTCTATTGCATGCCTGTAATACCACCAAGGATCGTAATCCAAGATCGTAGGTGATGATAAAGTGGTTACTCTAACTGAAGCTCCTATGAAAATTATTAAGGCAAGAATCGCTAACGGCAAACCCCAATTATAAAATACCCGTTCAAGTGATACCATATTCTAACCATTGTTCTTAACAGATAATCTAAGCATAAAGATAATAAATCTATAGTAATAGCTAATAAAGATGGAATTTTATGGAAAATCTTAACCAAGCTATATTGAATAAATCTGCTAAGGTGAATGTTTTCGGTATGGGTTATGTTGGAATACCATTAGCGATAGAGATAGCCAAATCTGGATTCAAAGTCCATGGAACTGATAGGAATGGGTGGAAGACTACTGCTTTGTCAAACGGGGAAAATCCCTTGACTGATTTAAAGGAAATAGATATCAATTCTTTGAAAAAGCTGGCTGGCGAAGGGAGGATGACATTTTCCCAAGAGTATGACAAGAATTCTGATATAAAAATGATTTGTGTACAAACTCCGATGTTTCCGGACAGAAGGCCTAATTTAACTACTGCTAAAGATATAGCAAAAACTATTGGCAAGAACCTGAAAAGGGGAAGTTTGATAATAAACGAAAGTACTGTAGCACCTGGAATGACGAGAAAAGTAATTGCTAACATACTCGAAGAAGAGTCTGGGCTGAAGGCTGGCGAAGACTTCTATCTAGTGGCATCACCGGAAAGGATAGATCCTGGAAATACAGTTTATACGATAAATAAAATGCCTAAAGTTATAGGGGGGCTGAACAAGGAGAGTTTAGAACTAGGTGTAGCGTTCTATTCTAATTTTATCCAGAAAGTCGTACCTGTGTCTTCATTGGAAGCGGCAGAAGCTACGAAGATGTTGGAGAATTCGTACAGGGCGTTGAACATAGGATTTATCAACGAGTTTGCAAAATTCTGCGATGCGGCGGGAATAAATGTGACTGAAGTTGTGGATGCGGCTGCAACAAAACCAATAGGTTTTGCGAAACATTATCCAAGCATAGGTGTTGGTGGTAGTTGCATACCTAAAGATCCGTATTATCTCATATCGGCAGGGGAAGAGGCCGGGATGCAGTTTACAATTTTATGGAATGCAATGTGGTCGAATGAAAGCATGCCCTATTATACATTTGACTTATTAAAAAAAGCGAGTAAAGAAAATAACGTCAAACTGTCTAATGCTAAAGTTGTGATTTTTGGTATAGCCTATAAAGGCGATGTTAAAGATTTGAGAGATAGTCCTCCATTAGTTTTGTGCAATATGCTAAAGCGTGAGGGAATTAAAACATATGTTTATGATCCTTATTTCTCTGATGATGAGTTAAAGAAAATGGAACTACTACCATTCCATCCAGAAAAGGAAAGTTGCGATATAGTAATAATCGGCTGCGACCATTCGCAATTTAAGGCATTTGACTACAAAAAATTGTCAGGCCTCAAGTTTATAATAGACGGTAAAAACATCTTACAAAAAATGCATGTGCCTGTTATAGGTATAGGGATTGGAAACAAATCCTAAATCAAAGTTTTATAAACTTTCTGAAATCCTTCTACAAAATTATCCCAAGTATAATTTTTTGCCAGATTTTTATTTATGCTAACCATCCGGTCAATTTCCTTTGGGTTATTTACCAAATAACTTATAGCTTTTTCCAAACCCCTTACATCTTTTGGATTTACAAATAATCCTGCTTGCCCTATATCAATAGTTGAAACTATAGCACAGCCTGATGCCATTGCTTCTGCCACCGTAAGACCGAACCCTTCACTTAGTGACAGATTGCAATATATTAAAGATTTGCTGAACATATCATGTAGTTTTTTGCCAAACAATGGACCAGTGAAAATTACATTCTTTAGTGAAGTTTTTTCAATTTTCTTCAGGTAGTCACCCTTCCCGACGATGTAAAATGTATAATTTGGAAAATACTTGGCGGCTTCAATAAATTCTATCAATCCTTTTAATTTACTCATACTTTCATTCATTGAAACATTGCCAACAAATAAAATAGAATTGGTTTTTTTACTAGACCTGCTATTTTTAAAATCAAATCCAGATGGAATCTTATAAACTTTGCTATATTTGTTGGTTTTTTTTATTAATTTTTTTGTGTTGTCATTCATAACAACAATTGCATTATACTTTCGTCCTAAAAATAACTTCTCGAATCGGTGAAAAATTGTTCCTATAAAAGCGCCTCGAATAGTTTTCCAATGTTCAGCTAACAGATGCAACACCAAACAACAAATTGGTTTATTTAATGTTTTGGCTACCTTCCAAGATGGAAAACACATGTTGCCTGAAGTGGTTTGAATTAAATCGAAATTCTTAGCATACTTAAGTATAATCGGATAGGATAGATTCATCAGATAGCGATTTACAGGAATCCTTATAGTTTTTATGCCATCGTATTCCTTTATTTTAGGATTTCCAGTAGTTAGAACGGTTACCTGATGACCCCTTTTCATCAAACCTTTAACCAAATTATAGACAATTGTCTCACCGCCACCAGCTACTTCAGGTGGGAATTTTTCATGGGTAAATAAAATTTTCACTCTATTTGCCCCTCATAATTTCTAATATTCCTGACAAAACCCCTAATGTCCAAGCAAAAGTTCTGACAAAAAATAATCCTAAATAGCTGAAGATATCTAAAATATTTTTGGAAAAATTAAGTATATCGAGAAGATATAGAATGAGAAGTACGACAATCAAGCTTGAAGAAATTATCGCCATTGGTGGTGAAAATGCAGATGCGATCAATGACATAATAAACAGATTGAAAACAATCAGCTGCAGACCCATTATAGGTTTTGACAGATAGTCGCCGAATTTTCGGCTTTTGATATATACTTGCGGTGTCTTCACCACATATTTTCCATAGTTAAGTTGTTGCTTGAAGAAATTTTTCAGAGTCGAACGATGGTAATGATAGATCACTGCTTCTTGGACATAAACAATCTTCCCTAATTTTGAAAGCCTGCTACCCCAATCTGCCTCGAAAGTTACAGCTAGTGATTCGTTCATCTTGATTTTTTTGACTGCAGTTGCTCGAACACAAAAATTCATTGTCGGCAGTCTGTTGACATATCTAGGCATTCTGTGAAATCTATCTTCAAGTTCTATCCCTATCAGCCTTTGCAAGTTGTTCACATTTTTTGGCGTTTTGCAAAATCCGCCAGCTGCGATGATATTAGGAGAATCAAATGCTTTCACCAAATTTTTCAGCCAATTTCTGTCAACAACACAATCTGCGTCAGTAAACGCTATAAGGTCTGATTTTATCTTTTTGAAAACATGGTTGTGCGCTTTAGGTGCGCTTCCTCTAACCCTTTCAAGTGTTATCTTGCTTCCAAATTGTTTCAGAATCTCGTAGGTTTTGTCGGTAGAATAGGCCTCAGTGACATAAATTTTTTTATTTGGGTAATCCAACTTCAAGAGTGAATCAATACATTTCTTCATTGTGTCTTCGGCATTCTTCACGGTCACATGAATTGTTACGGATGGTAGTCTTTTGATTTCGCCCACCTACAATTAATCAGAATTAATAATGACTTTAAGTTTATTCAAGCAATCTTTCTTCGAACGGGCCCATCTCTTCGTGCTGGTGATGGATTAATGGTGTTTTTGCCTTTCCATTGTCTTTACCAGACTTTAGTTTCTTTAGCATGAGAAATGCGAAATAGTCTTTTGCATAATGGGCTACTCTTACAAGTTCAAATGGGTGGAGGTTTCTTCTCAGGGTATAGAATATGTGTTTGGGATCAAGGTAATATCTAAGCATAAGATTTTCCCTCGCCTTCTTTACCTCCTCACCGGACAATCCTGGTTGATCCACCAAACAATCCAATCTCCCAGTTTCGTCAAACCATTTGCTGTAATCTTGCGTCTTCAGGTAACCTTTATATTTTGCCCACTCATAGAATTCCGTACCTGGAAATGGCACGCCTTGCTGGAAAAATACCATATCTGGGTGCATCTTCTTTGCGAATTGGAATGTATCCTCAATGCTTTCCTTCGTATCACCAGGCAAACCTATCATAAAGCATCCGAAAATTCTCAAGCTTAGTTTCTGTGCATACTTGGTGAAGTCCTCTGCCTGCTTCAAAGCAATTCCCTTCTTGATGTTGTTAAGCACCTGTTGGTTGCCGCTTTCGTATCCTACAATTAAAATCCTGCATCCCGCATCCTTCATGGCTTTCAAAATATCATAATCGAGATTCGCTCTCACATTGCAAGACCAGATGAGCTTAAGCTTTCTTTCTTTAATCATGTTGCAGACTTCAAACACACGATTTTTATCTATGGTAAAAGTGTCATCCTCAAGGAAAATTTCTTTGACGTTAGGCAAATTCTTATGGATATATTCCATTTCATCAACAACATTTTTGGCGCTTCGCATCCTAAATGTGTGCATTGTGAAAACTTGAGGATAATCACAGTAGGTGCATCTGTTTGGGCATCCCCTGCTGCTCCACAACTGTAGCATAGGATGCTGTGCCAATGCATATCTGTAATCTCTTACATCTAAAAATTCTCGATAGGCTTTGGAGACAAATGGAATTTCATCTAGATTTTGTGTTAAGGGTCTCATTGGTGTGTTTATGATGTCGCCGTTGTTTCTAAATGATATGCCAGTAACTTCTTTTAGATTGGAACCATTGTCAAGTTCATTAGCTATGCCCAAAATTGTGTAATCGTATTCTCCTCTTGCAATCATGTCAATTGATTTGAATGATTTCAATGTCTCTTCTGTAGTTGCTGTGACGTGTCGTCCGGCGAAGATTGTCTTAGCATCGGATATTTTCTTCACTTCTTCTGCAAATTGTGCATCCTTGTGTATGCTTGGTGTTGAGGATTCTATAACTATCATGTCGGGATCGAAGTCCTGAACTTTTTCAAGAGTTGATGAGAAGTCTAAATTCTTTGCGATTGCATCTATAAGAAGTGGTTTGTGTTTTGATTCCATCAAGACCGAAGTGGCATATGACAACCAAAAAGGATAGTATAAAGTACCGCTTTTAGTCCATTCCGGCCATCTGCTTGTTTTGCTTATTTTGAACTGATTTGGCGGATTTAACAATAGTACTTTCATTTGATCACATTTAGCTCTTGTAATAATTTCGTAAATATGCTTAAAAACGCATTATAGAACTAAGTTCTATGCTTCCAATAATAGTAAATTAGAGATTCGAATGTTAAAGAAAGTTTAGTTCTAAACCTATAAATCTTGCATTTCTTTAATTAAGTTTAATTTAAGTGATTGTCTGACAGACGAAAAAATAGTTTTGGACTTTAAGAACGTATCAATCATAGCATTATTAGTTATTCTATTAGTTTTTTTTGTTTTGGAATTGCAGGTGACGCTTCCAAATCCAATAACTTTTGGTGACGAGGCTTTCCATACAGGAATGGCACGCTATATTGCCAAAGAAAAAGATTATCCTGGCTGGGTGACTATAGAAGGTACGGAAGCCGGCAGGAACCATTTTGGTAAACCCCCTCTACTACATTTACTGGAAGCGGGTTTCTTCCTAATTTTTGGTTTTAATGAAACTATAGTAAAGATCCTATTGCCGTTTATTTCATTATTAACTGCACTAGCAATCTACATTTTGGTAAAAAAAATATATGATGACAAAATTGCATTTATTGCGGCAATTGTTTTCATTTCGATACCCTCTGTAGCAACATATGCTGTAACCTTCTACACTGAGGGGCTTGTCACTTTTTATTTCGCACTTTCTGTTTTACTTTTTATTTATAGCCTAAAAACAGAAAATAAAAAATACTTATTTTTAACTGGGATGTTTGTTGCATTTGCGTTCCTAACAGAAGTTTCATCAGTAAATTTAATTATCTTCATTCTATTAGCGGCATTGTATGATTTCACACGAAGCAATTTTCAGATATCTAGATATGCCATTTTGTTTACGGCATTCATTATAGTAACAAGTGGCTTTTTTGTGAGGAATTTAAGTGTTTACCATGCACCTGAATGTTATTTACCTTTTACCAATAAAATTTTTGATACATCTGGTTGCGACTATGGAAATACGATAAGGGAACAAAAATATCAATACCAAGCCATAACCGCAGGTGGTGGTTCTGACCAAAGTGTTTATGGGATGGGCATAACTAACTTTTTGGATTTTGCATATGGAAACATATGGCTTGTAGTTCTAGGTGTTTTTGGCGGAATAGTAATATCATTATATCGTAGGGACGTGACAAGTATATTGTTGTTACTTATATCTTTTACATTTATAATCTACTTTAATTTTACTACATCCAGAGCAGAAGACGCGGCAAGAAACCTGTTGGCATGGACGCCAATTTTTGGCGTTTTAACAGGAATATATTTTGGCAGGTTATATGAATTATTACAGTCTTATCAAAAGTACATAGCATTAGTAATCTTTATAGTAGTGATCCTCTTAGCGTATCAAAATTTGACACCTAAGCTTGATGTCATGAAACAGGTAAAGCAGTTTTCTCAAGCATTTTTTGAGGCATGTGATTGGGTTAGAAATAATCTTCCAAATGATGTTTTACTATCGACAGTCTGGGTTCACAGAGCTGCTTATAGTTGCGAAAGACCAGTAGTTGGTAATCCACCTGATATTTTCTTAAGTAAAGACTTGGAATTAATAAAGAAAGACGCGAAAAGCGTTGGAATAACTCATTTATTCATACAAAAATTTAGCCTTAGTAATGAAGCTATAAGCGAACGATATGAAATAGATTCTGTATTATTTTTCGAGGGGCATAATGAGACTTTTGTAAAAGTATATGAAAATGGTCCTCCTTTGCAACAATGCATACAACAAGGTGGATGTGACGGTAATATAATTTATGAGATTAAGTTTTAGTTATAATGAACTTCTCTAAAACTAAAGCATCCATTCCACTTCGCATGAACGTATCATAGGCATTTTGAGGTGTATTCACTATTGGTTCTCCTTTGAGGTTAAAACTAGTGTTTAGAATTATTGGCACTCCAGTCTTTTTTTCAAATTTTTCTATAAGACTGTAGTATCTGGGATTATCTTCTTTGAAGACACTTTGTAATCTACCTGTACCATCGACATGAGTAACTGCAGGTATTATGTTTTGTTTATTTTTTTTAACTGGGGTGACATATACCATAAACCTTATTGGATAAAAGTCTTTTACATCCGGTAGTTCAAAAAAATCATGGGCTTTTTCGGCAAGCACAGAGGGTGCAAAAGGTCTAAAAGGCTCTCGAAATTTAATCTTATTGTTAACCACATCTTTCATTTCCGGATTTCTGGGATCGGCTATAATACTTCTATTTCCTAAAGCTCGTGGTCCCCATTCAAATCGTCCTTGAAACCACCCAACAACTTCTTGGTTCAACAAATGTTTTACAACCTCGTCAAGAAATTCGCCTTCATTTTCGAAATACTGGTATTTTAATTTATTGCTATCAAGGAAATCTTTTATCTCTTTCTCAGTATATTCTTGGCCGAAGTACGCATTCTTCAAGACTGAGTTAGTTGGATCTCTACTATTTTCCAATAAAGAATAATAGACAAACAGGGCTGCTCCTAAAGAACCGCCATCATCTCCCGCAGCTGGCTGAATGAACAAATCCTCAAAAGGTGTTTCATTTAATATGCGATAATTCGCTTTACTATTCAACGCGACACCACCAGCAAAACATAAGTTCTTAATTTTTGTCAACTCGTAAGCATGGTTGGCTGTCTTTATCAGCATTTCTTCGAAAACCTCCTGCATACTGGCTGCAATATCTGCATAATATGGTATTATCTTTTCCCTGTCTTCGGGAGGGCAAGGCTTGCCGAATAATTGCTCGAACTTTTTACTGAACATTTTATCGATAGAACGATGGTAGATAAAATATTTCATATTTAAAGAAAAGCTGCCATCCTCGCAAAGATTTATCAACTTATATATTTTATCCTTATGCTTTGGCTTGCCGAATGGCGCTAGACCCATCACTTTATATTCGCCTTCATTCACCTCAAAACCAAGAAATGCTGTGATAGCACTGTATAACAATCCGAAGGAATGTGGAAATCGCAGTTCCTTTAGTAAATTTATTTTATTATTTTTGCCATAACCAATAGTTGCTGTCGTCCATTCACCAACTGCGTCTGCTGTTATGATTGCGGACTCATTAAACGGCGAACATAAAAATGCACTAGCTGCATGTGATAGGTGATGGTCACTGAACAAAATCTTGTTAGTATTTTTTAATCGAAGTTTTTCTGCTATTGTATTTTTAACCCAAAGCTTGTCCTTTAACCAGCTTAACATTGATTCTCTGAAAACTGTTGATGATTGGGGATATGTCCCTAAAATAGTCATCATTAATCTTTCAAATTTTACAAAAGGTTTTTCGTGAAATACCACATAATCTAAATTGTTACTGGTTATGCCTGCAGTTTTCAAACAGAAATTTATTGCATTCTCAGGAAATCCGAAATCGTGCTTCTTCCTAGTGAAACGCTCTTCAGCAACTGCTGCTATAATTCTACCATCTTTAATCAATGATGCGGCTGCATCATGATAATGACATGAAATGCCTAATATAGTTACCATAAAAACACTTTTACAATTAGATTTTTAACCTTGCCTTCTGCTTTCCTCAAGATCTTTAGGTACCTTATCTTTAACATCAATCCAATATGTGCTCATTTTTTTCTTAATTTGTAGTTTATCTGAAAAAAGTCTAGAAGATATCCCTGGTATAGCGAAAATTGTAAAATAAATCAGTGTAAGAATTAGTCTGGACATTATATTTCCGATCTTTTCAGCTACAAACATCCATTTATTCCGCATAGACGCCAGTATAGATTTCAAATAATCACCACAATCTATGAAATTTGTACTCCAAATATTTATAACTAAATTAATCTTGGCTTCTTTTCTATATAAAATATTTTCCTGTATGTTTGCCCACTGTTAAAAAAGTCAATCACAGTCTCTGGCAATCTAACAAATAATCCACCAAGTAGATTGGTTATCAAGAAAATTAACGGCAGGGATTCTGCAAAAATAACTAGTTTATGAAACATTAAATTGCCATTTGCCATGACCTTGTACGAACATTTGAATTTCTTCAATAGGATATACATGTCTTTTGATGTTGGATATGCATTTGTCAAATGCTCATCTATCCATGCAGGCTTTTTAAGACCTAAGATATCATAGAATTTGTTTACTTCTGCATCGACATTTCTTGCACCATCATCGCAAGGGAAACCTAAAATAACATATTTTTTTGAAATTCTAAACATTTCTTCCAAAACTTTTTTGCGGTCTTTGGCAGGAATATGCTCTATGGTATCCAGAGAGAAAACTAGATCAAATGAGTTGGCAGGGAATGGCAACCTCCTAGCATCAGCTTTTACCGGAACCATGTTTTTGTTTATTCGAGTTGGAAATTCTATGTCACAGCCAACAAATTTTACATTCAGAAATTCTCCTAAGCCGTTCGGCCCACTGCCTATCTCGCAAATGGTTTCAGGCTTCTCCTTTTTAATGAATCTCATTATAGGATGGTATCTTATAGCAGCATTCAGCATTTCTATCAGCGCCTTCTTAATAAAGGAAGTATATCTGGCGTGTCAACACCTAAAGATTTTTGCAAAGATTCTTGAAATTCGTAAATCACTCTAATCAACATATAAATAGCCCTACTAATTATATCCTTGTTGAAACTTTCTGAAAAATATCCTAGGTAATAAAAAAATCCGCATTTCATTTTCCAATAAAATCTTTTGTTGAAGAAGAGCAGGAAATAGAACCTGCTAAAAACCAGCTTCATTAGTTCTAATACACCTGGCTTGAAAATCTCAGAAAATCTCTTGTTCATCTTGTTCAAATCTCGGCCTGTTATAAACATTTTCCTGTAAAAAGGCTTTTCATAATAGACATGGTTATGGTAAACAAATGCTTTTGGATTATAAACAACTCTCAGGCCATGCTTCTCAAGCCTTATTCCCAAATCAATATCTTCGCATGACGCGAACTTTATATCCTCGTTAAATTTTTCTAATTTCAGCCATCTCCTTTCTAAGGTTAGGTTTGATGTCATGAAATTTCTGTATCCTGCATTATTCCAATTTTTTATCCTACAGTCGTATTCTGGGCCGAACGGAGCAATGAAATGCATAAATTCGCTAATCTCAATTTCTGAATCCCAATCCACAAAACCGTGAACGGCAACGCCCTTTTCCTTTTCATGAGTTTTCATGTGTTCTTCTAACCAATGCCTGCCAGGAATCATGTCATCGTTGATAAGCGCAATGTACTTGCCTTTGGCAATTTTTATTCCGAAATTTCTTACTGGGGACGAGCCTACATGTTCACTGTAAATGTATTTTATATTTAACTCGGATGATTTCTTGAATTTCTTGATTGCTAATTTAGTTCCATCAGTTGAACCATCATCGCAAATTATAATCTCGAAATCTTTTTTGGGAAAGGTTTGCATATTCAAGTGCCTTAAACATTTAAGCAAAATATCTTTGCGGTTGAATGTTGGCATTACTATAGACACTATCATAATTATCAAACCGTCACTGGTTCTGGAAGAGGGATTATAAATTTTATACCATCATCTTTATATTTCTTTGTCTTATTCAAAATTTCTTCGGCGAAGTTCCACGCAAGAATTAAAATATAGTCTGGCCTCCTTTTGTCTAGCATGCTTGGAGGGGTGATTGGAATGTGTGTGCCTGGTGTATACAATCCTTGCTTCAGGTTATTTTCATCAACTATATAGTCAATAAAACCTCTACCTAAGCCGCAAAAATTCAATAAAGTAGTGGACTTAGCGGGAGCGCCATAACCGGCGATTGCCTTTCCTTGATTTTTAAGACCCTTAATTAATTTTACCAGCTGTTCTTTTGCTTCATACACTCTATTGGCAAAATTTTCATAAATTCTCAATTCGTGAATTCCCATTTCCTTTTCTTTTCCAAGGATTTCGGATACAGATTTTTCTACTGGTTTGGATGACTCTAATTTTTTGACAAAAACTCTCAAAGAGCCCCCATGGGTAGGAATTCGTTGTACATCAAATATTTGCATGCCCTGCTGATTGAAAAGGTAGTCTAGTGGTGCTAGAGAATAGTAGAAAAGGTGTTCATGGTAAATTATGTCGAATGTCATCTTCTGAAGCATATCAACAAGGTAAGCCACTTCTATTACAAAGATCCCATCGTCTTTTAAAAGCCTTTTAACATTGTATATTATTCGCTTTATAGCGTCGGTGTGGGCAAAAACATTATTGGCGGTGATGACATCTGCATGTCCTTTGGAAGATAGTATTTGATCTGTAACGCTATCGTTAAAAAAATCGTTGATAGTATCAATGCCATTCTTTTTTGCAATTTCTGCAATGTTTGTGGCAGGTTCTACTCCAACAGTACGAACTCCAAACTTCTGAAATCCTTTAAGAAGCACACCATCATTACTGCCTATGTCAACTGCAAGTGAATTGACATCTAATTTCATCAGATTCGACAGTTCTTCGGCCATCTTAGAAAAATGTAGCTTAAACGTGTCTGAAGTTGAAGACACATAAAGATAATTTGTAAACATCATTCCTGGTGGCACCACATAATACAATTGGACTAATTTGCAATTTGGGCAAAACCCAACTTCTAAAGGATAGGTATCTTCTTTTTTATTCAAGTCTTCCTTTTCCAAAAAACTATTAGCTAGAGGTGTTTGTCCTAAAGAAAGAAATTTTATTAAATTGTCATTATTGCAGATTCTGCATGCCATAACATTGCCTGAGTTTGTCATAATACTAATCTTATGCAGATAAGAACCTTATTATTCCAATGGGGCATTAATAGCAGTAATTTTCCCATTTCTTATAACTATATCCCCTCCATGGGGGACTTTTATTTTGCCCATCAAAACGTCTTTTACAACATTTGCGACATATTGCGGACTTTGCTGCTTTTTTGCATCTTCCCAACCAAACGCTTTTGTTCTCATTTCAGTAGACATTCCTCCAGGGCACACAGCTATGCAAAATATACCACTATCCTTAAGTTCTTTGGCAACAGATTGTGTTAGCCCTAGCACTGCAAACTTACTTGCTGAATATGCAGCAAGGTTTGGAACGCCCCTCTTTCCAGCCATAGAAGATATGTTAATTATCATACTATTGGATTGTTTACGCATAATGGGTACTACTTTTTTAAGTAAATGGAAAATAGAATAGACATTTGCTTTAAAACAGTTATCAAATTCCTTATCAGAAATCTTCTCTATACCTTCCAATTGGTTAACATAACCAGCATTGTTAATAAGAATGTCAATTTTCTTATATTTAGTGATGACTTTATCGACAAATTTTTCCACCTGTTTTTTGTCAGTTACATCCAATACAAAATAGTCACATTTACCACCATTGCTAATAATTTCATTGCAGACATTTTTCAAATCATCTCGATTTCTAGAGCAAATAATGACATAACTTCCTTCTTCTGCTATGGCTTTAGAAAGTTCTTTGCCGAATCCCTTTCCACCACCAGTTATAACTGCCACTTTATCTCTCATTTGAATACAAAACACCTCATTAAATTTGCAATTAATTAAAAGATAGTTATTTAAAATTAATAGTAATAGATAAATGAGTGGTATAAATGCCATTGATAACAGTTAAAAAAATTTCCCCTGGTATAGTAGATGAAAGGGGAGAAATCTCAAACGTTTTGGATGCAGAAATAAAACATGTTGCAATAATAACATCGAAAGCTGGTTCTATTAGAGGCAATCATTACCATCCCAATCAAGTGCAATACGACTACCTTTTGAAGGGGAAATACAAATATCTGGTCAAAAGCATAGAAAGTAAAGACGGTAAGACGGAATCAGCAATAATAGAAGCTGGCAACTTAGTAATAACGCCACCCATGGTAGCACATGCGATGAATTTTTTGGAAGATTCTGTATTTTTTACCTTCACCACAGGACTTAGGGATGTAGACAAATACGAACACCATACCGCTAAGTTTAAGTTGATTTAAGTTTTGGCATTGATAACTGACTTTATAAATAGAT
>JACQIA010000003.1 GCA_016198705.1 Candidatus Aenigmatarchaeota archaeon | reverse complement strand
GGTTTTACTTATCTTATTTAGAAGTAAAAAATTAATCCCCTAATCACTTTCTTCTTAATTTATCCAATTCATCAATTTCTGCTTTTTTGATTTCCAATAAAACTTGGGATAACCGTTCCAGAAGCATGCCTACATTCTTGGTTTTCTGCAGTTGTTTTACCAAAAGGCCGATGATGATAACTGATTCTACCAATAGAATAAAAATTATAATACCAAAAGTAAGAAGTATTTCAACTAAGGGGATATCTACACCGAATGTTAACATTTTTCACCTTTTTATAAGATAAATGCTTTTAGAATTAAAAAGCTTTCTCTTTAGTTAGGCTCTGTGGAAAAAGTCGCCACCATGACCAAGAAAAAAATAATGATATGGTTTATTTTGCGCCAAGGGTGGTGCGACGGTCAAACTGCGTTTGCCCTGCACGACGTCCCGTAGGGAGCAACCCCTGTCGTGCCGCACACCATTGCGCAAGACGTGACGGGGGAAGTCCCTTATGGGGAGTCACGTAGAATTTCGAGTAAAGTGAGAAATTCGTCTTGCTGCCAGGATGGTGTGCAAGAACAAGGTATGATTAAAATTTACGAACGGTCAAGCGACTTTTCCTACTAAACTGTTAGTTAACCATTATTGATATCAAATTTATTTTCAGCAATTAGTTCAGTTCCTTTCTTATAGACTTTTCCAACGACTTGGTAATCAGGAGGAAGAGCAGAAGAATCGTATTGCGCAGCGATTAATGCGCCTTTCTCAAGATTAACAGCATATGGGCCATATAATTCAGTAAAGATGTTTTCTGAATCACTGTATAAGAAGAAAGGAAGCTTTATTTTTAATGGGAGCTGAGATGCCGGCCTAATCTTCTGAGTATTGATGTTCATCTCTACAGTAAAAGTATCTTTGCCTCCGCCTTTCTGCGGAGGAATGATGATATAAAAATCAAATTTCTTAGTTATAGAATCTACATCGACCGCAGTGCCGGTTACAATTTCTTCATGGTTACTAATGTCCTTAACCAACACCTGTTCTCCACCGGATGAAAAAACTATTTTAGGCGGTTGTTTTTTATATAAACTTAAACCACGGCGAATTTTTATCTCTTTTTCCAGAGTCTCTCCAGGGTTAACTTCAATGTTTTGTAATTCTTCTGCGTTAAGAAGCAAATCTTTTAGAAGATTTGCATTGATGTGTTCTCCGGTTGGTTTTAATGGCGGCGCAATTGCTGCTCCAGTAAGCGGTTCAGAAAAGAGATAAAACATTTTTCTTTTATGCGCTTGTAAAATGTCCACATTTTCTAATAATTTTAAGATTTTTAATTCTTCTTCCAATGCTGCCCCGTCTACTTCGCCAGCTAACAGCAATTCTTCTTGAAGCCGTTTAATCGCATTTTCTTCATTTTCTATAGTTATATTATTTTCTTTCAATGTACCGGAAAGAACTATTTTTTTATTCAAATTATTGGTGATTGTCAACTTATACTCCCGCTCTGAAGTATATGCTGTTGTCCCAGCTGAACCTACGCGGGATATACTTGCGCTAGATTGTCCGCTTTGGAAGGAACTGGATGTTTCTCCTGCTGAAGCGACTCCTGATTGAGAAGGAGGAGGAGCTGATGTGGTAGGCGTTGTTGAAACCGTACCAGCTGGAGTGGTAGTTGTCGTTGTAGATGTTCCTCCCGCGCTGGGACTGCCTCCTGCCGGTGCATCTGCTACATTATCAACAGTTAGAGATAATGTTTGGGTGTTGTTGGTATTACCGACTGTATCATTGGCGAAAACAGTAACTGTAAGAGCTCCTTCAGCAATAATGGTTGTATCGACACTGATATTCCAAGTGCCGCTGGAATTACTAGCAGTTCTATTGAATGGATTAGTGCCATTGGAGAATTGGAAGATCACCGTGTTGATTTCGAGTAAATTATCATTTACTGTCGCATTGAAAGCTGTTGTTCCAGCCAGACTAGCGCTAGCCGCAGGAGAAGAGATATTTACAGTTGGCGCAGTCTTGTCGACTGTGAAACTAATATTTTTAGTGTTGTTGAGATTTCCAACTGAGTCATTAACATAAGCAATAACCATATGCAATCCTTCTGGGAATGACAAGAAATTGACAACTGTATTCCAATTACCGCTTGAGTTGGTTAAGCTCTTATTGAATGGTGTTGTATTAGTATTGAACATTAACAGTGCAGTCTGCACTTGAGTGAGAGTCTCAACTATTGAAATATTAAATGATTGAGTTACTGCACTGAAGTTGCTTCCATTAACTGGGTTTGCGAAGGTGACAGTTGGCGCAGTGTAATCCACAGTAAAGTTTATCACGAAAGAATCATTGACGTTCCTTACAGAATCATTAGCCATTACACGTACTCCTTGTTTTCCTTCTGCTAAGGTTGATACTTTGTAACTTGCTACCCACTCTCCCGAAATATTTACCGCAGTGGCATTGAAATCTTGTCCAGTTCCATTATCGAACCAGAAGTATGATGCATTTACTCCGGATGGGAAGGTGTTAGGATCAAATAAACTTACATTAAACGTTTTGTTGCTGGATAATATGCTAAAGTTGCTGTTGTCAACAAAATTATAATTTATGGTCACGTTTGGCGGAGTTCGATCAACATAGATGTCTATGCTGCTGGTAGCTTCGTTGTTTACGGTGTCATTAGCATGGGCAGTAACTGTGGTTCTACCTTCACTGAACACAGATAGGTTCACGCTGGCGTTCCATTCGCCGCTGATATTGGATGCAGTTACATTTAATTTACTAGCACCGGTAGTAAATTCATAATAAACAAAATTTACTCCTGATAAAATATCATTTACACTGGCATTGAAATTTACTACATCAAATCCAAAATAAGTGTTTGCAGGAGGATATCTAAAAACAATAGTTGGCGCAGTGAAGTCAACTGTAAAATTAATTACAAACGAGTTATTGACATTGTTTACCGTATCATTCGCCATAATTCTTACTCCTTGCTTTTCTTCAGCTAAGGTGGATACATTGTAATTAGCTGACCACTGTCCAGAGATATTTGTTCCAGTGACATTGAAATCGTTTCCTGTTCCATTGTCAAACCAGAAGTAAACCGTATCAACCAAAGTTAGATTATCAAAGACACTGGCATTAAAAGTCTTGTTGTTTGACAGAATACTGAAATTGCTGTTATCTGCAAAGTTATAATTAATGGTCACGTTTGGTGGAGTTCGATCAACCGTAAATCCAATTGTTACGGAAGAGTTCAGATTTCCTGCAGTATCTGCAGCAAACACTCGCATCGTGTTTCTGCCTTCAGCAAACACATTAGCAGAAAGAGTAGTGCTCCACGTTCCGCTGGCATTAGTGATAGTGGCATTAAAGTCAATTCCAGTTGCATTATCAAAACTGAAATTAACTGCACCAATATTTGCTTCTGCGATAGTCGCATTGAATAGGATATTTGCGGTGCTGTGATTAGTATTATTAGATGCCGGATTTACAATAGTTACTGTTGGTGCAGTAATATCTGCACTCTCAAGTATCAGCACTCCATTCGATTCTAACATCTGTCCGTCATCATACCCGTCGTTAGGAGTTATTTCTACCGACCAGTTCTCTCCGGGAGTTGTTTCATTTGCCACGATCAAATCAGTGCGGTTGTTGTATAAGGCAACTACTTGTTCAGTAGATAAAGAACGGTTGAATATCACGAACTCATCCATGGTTCCGTTAAAATAACTAGAGGCACTGAAAGACCTACCAAAGTTTAAACTAGCGGTAGACGCAATACTTCCAGTAACACTACTTGTGCTTAACGTACCACATGAAGTTCCGTTCAAATAAATATTAATAGTACTTGCTGGTCGATTAATAACCATCATCACGTGCTGCCATTGGTTATTCCCCAGATTTGTACTAGTACAAGTGGTTGGATTTACATAAGCAGAGCCATTACCGAAAAATATACCAAATAGGTTACCAGGTAATTGAATAAGAAGTTCAAATCCGCTAGTTCCACTACGCTTAGATACTAGGCGGTAATCAGAATAAACCCCTAATACTCCTTTTGTTTTAAACCGAAGTCCAAAGGAGAAACTTCCGTTAGCAAAATCTAAATTATTGTTGTCAGGAATATTAATGAAATCATTGATCCCGTCAAATTCGTACGCTCCTTTTCCGTCATAACCGCCCGTAGCATTCCAAGTAGCTCCGGATACAGAACCATTATTACTCTTTCCAGAATAATCAAAAGCATTGCCATTAACTCCGCCGGTGGTGTTTACCTGCTCAAACGGCATGTTCAGAACTGTAATTGGCGTTCCGTTGATTTTCCAATTGAAAATATTCTTGATTGAATCGCCGTCAACATCAGCAGTCGATTGGTTGTATGCAGTCAAATTCTGATTAGTATCATTAGTCAATGGATTGGTCGAATTCAAGATAGGAGTTGACTGTGTAGACAAAGTATTCGCAACCGTGAAACAATTCAAGGATGAATTGACCATGTTTCTAGACGTGTCATTCGCATAGTACAACCAGCAGACTGGGCTTCCCCTGGCCGTTGAAATGTTGGCCTGCTCACTGGCGCTGTAACTAGTTCCGGAAATGTCAACCGTGCTGATGTTAGCCCAAGCACCAGAAGCATTCGTGGAGAAGATGTAATAATCCAATGCAACATCATCACTGATAGTGATGTTGGCAGTGAAATTCTGATATCTTCTGAAATTCGGCGAAGTGTTCACCGCTCCGCTGAAAGTTGGGCCAATTTTATCAAGTATCAGCACTCCATTCGATTCCAGCATCTGGCCGTCATCATAACCATCGTTAGGAGTGATTTCAACTGACCAGTTCTGCCCGACAGCTGTTTCATTTGCGACGATCAAATCCGTTCTGTTATTATATAGAGCATTAATTTGTTCTGCGGAAAGACTTCTATTGAAAATTATCACCTCATCAATAGAACCATTCCACCATCTGCTTACCCCATCATCACCAATATTAAGATTAGATAAGTTAAACGTTCCATTTAATCCTGCAGTTTGTGTTGAACCTGCTTGAGTACCATTTACATAATAAGTAATGTTACCAGTTGTTCTATTTGACCAATAAACGAAAGCTACATGACTCCAACTTTTAGCTTGTATCCTTACTGAATTAGCAATCCATGCTGGCGTAGTTATATCATAATTGTATAATGTCAGGTATCCATTAGATATCTCCCATAAGAAATTATTTGCAGAACCTAATATCGGACAGAACAATACGCCCCCTTGTGTACATTGCGTAGTTAAATCTGTTTCGTTCGGTTTTATCCAGACTGAAATGGTTATTTCAGTTAATAAATTTTCAGGCATTGTTGAGATGACTATCTTATCATCAATACCATCAAATTCATACGCTCCTTTTCGGTCGTAACCGCCTGTTGCGTTCCAATTAGCACTGGTTACAGTACCCTTACGTCCATAACCGGAATAGTCCCAGGCATTATTTGTGGCAGTATTATTGATCCCTTCGAACGGCATATTCAGGACAGCAATAGGAGTTCCACCAACTTTCCAATTGAAAATGTTCTTGATCGAATCGCCGTCAACATCAGCAGATGAAATATTGTATGCGGTTAAGTTTGTGTTAGTATCGTTAGTGAGCGGATTGGTCGAATTCAATATCGGTGTTGACTGCGTAGCCAGAGTATTCGCTACGGTGAAACAATTCAAGGATGAATTGACCATGTTTCCAGATGTGTCATTCGCATAATACAACCAGCAGACTGGGCTTCCTCTGGCCGTTGAAATGTTGGCCTGCTCGCTGGCACTGTAACTAGTTCCAGATATATCTACCGTGCTGATATTAGCCCATGCACCCGAAGCGTTCGTGGAGAAGATGTAATAATCTAAAGCAACATCATCATTGATAGTGATGTTTGCAGTGAAATTCTGATACCTTCTGAAATTCGGCGAAGTGTTCACCGCTCCGCTGAAAGTTGGGCCAATTTTATCAAGTATCAGCACTCCGTTCGATTCTAACATCTGTCCGTCATCATACCCGTCGTTAGGAGTTATTTCTACCGACCAGTTTTGTCCAGGAGTAGTTTCTTGTGCGACGATCAAATCCGTGCGGTTGTTGTATAAGGC
>JACQIA010000037.1 GCA_016198705.1 Candidatus Aenigmatarchaeota archaeon | reverse complement strand
GTACTTGGATTAAAAGTTCAAATCCGCTAGTTCCACTACGCTTAGATACTAGGCGGTAATCAGAATAAACCCCTAATACTCCTTTTGTTTTAAACCGAAGTCCAAAGGAGAAACTTTCGTTAGCAAAATCTAAATTATTGTTGTCAGGAATATTAATGAAATCATTGATCCCATCAAACTCATACGCTCCTTTCCCTTCATATCCGCCAGTAGCATTCCAAGTAGCTCCTGATACAGAACCATTATTCCTCTTTCCAGAATAATCAAATGCGTTGCCATTAACTCCGCCGGTGCCGTTTATCTGCTCAAACGGCATATTCACTACGGCGATAGGAGTTCCATTAACTTTCCAATTGAAAATGCTCTTAATTGAATCACCGTCAACATCAGCAGAAGAAATATTGTATGCAGTCAGATTTACGTTAGTGTTGTTGGTAGTTAAATCAGTTGAATTGAGTAATGGGGTTGTATGTGTTGGGAAAGTATTAGCTACGGTAAAACAATTCAATGATGAATTGACCATGTTTCCAGATGTGTCATTCGCATAATACAACCAGCAGACTGGGCTCCCTCTGGCCGTTGAAATGTTCGCCTGCTCGCTGGCGCTGTAACTAGTTCCAGATATATCTACCGTGCTGATGTTAGCCCAAGCACCCGAAGCGTTCGTGGAGAAGATGTAATAATCTAAAGCCACATCATCGCTTATTGTAATATTAGCAGTGAAATTCTGATACCTTCTGAAATTCGGTGAAGTATTTACCGCACCGCTGAAAGTTGGGCCAATTTTATCCAAGATGAGCACTCCATTCGATTCCAGCATCTGTCCATCTTCATACCCGTCATTTGGAGTTATTTCCACTGACCAATTCTGCCCGACAGTAGTTTCTTGCGCAACGATCAAATCCGTGCGGTTGTTGTACAAGGCGAGGATCTGTTCTGCTGAAAGTGAACGGTTGAAAATCATAACGTCGTCGATAGTTCCGTTCCAGTGGAAAGTATCATGACCCCATCCGAGGTATAACGGTTCTGCCGATGGAGTGACAGGAAGTTTTGTTAAATCAGTATCCTGCAATACTCCGTTGAGATATATTTTGTTATGAGTACCATTAAAAGTTCCTGCAACATGATACCAAGTGTTATTTGCCCATACAGTAGTTCCTACTGAAGAAGTCTGACCACCGCAACCACTGCCATTATTGGTATAAAAAGCTATGTTCCCATTAGCATTATCAAAACGGAAACTATACGCACCAACACAATTACCAGCAGTACCCTGACCCAATATCGTATCTCCATAAACACGTGCAGCCGCATGTTTAGCCCAAGCCATCACTGTAAATGGAGTGTTATTAAACTTAAATGAACTATTTTGAGCAATAATTATCCTATCATAATTAGCAGCACCATCATTCCCTTGGAACATATACGCTCCCTTACTATCATAACCGCCCGTAGCATTCCAAGTTGCTCCTGATACAGATCCATTATTCCTGAATCCTGAATAGTCTAAAGCATTGCCATTAATTCCGCCGGTGGTGTTTACCTGCTCAAACGGCATATTCAGAACTGCAATTGGCGTTCCATTAACCTTCCAATTGAAAATATTCTTGATCGAATCACCATCAATATCAGCAGATGAAATATTGTATGCGGTTAAATTCTGGTTTGTATCATTAGTCAGCGGATTAGTTGAATTCAATATCGGCGTTGCTTGTGTAGACAGGGTATTCGCTACGGTGAAACAATTCAATGATGAATTGACCATGTTTCCAGACGTGTCATTCGCATAATATAACCAGCAGACTGGGCTTCCTCTGGCCGTTGAAATGTTAGCCTGCTCGCTGGCGCTGTAACTAGTTCCAGAAATATCAACGGTGCTGATGTTAGCCCAAGCACCCGAAGCATTAGTCGAGAAGATGTAATAATCTAAAGCAACATCATCGCTTATTGTAATATTGGCAGTGAAATTCTGATACCTTCTGAAATTCGGCGAAGTGTTTACCGCACCGCTGAAAGTTGGACCAATTTTATCAAGTATCAACACTCCGTTCGATTCTAACATCTGTCCATCATCATAACCATCGTTAGGAGTGATTTCCACTGACCAGTTTTGTCCAACCGATGTTTCATTTGCCACGATCAAATCAGTGCGGTTGTTGTACAAGGCGAGGATCTGTTCAGCGGATAAAGTACGGTTGAATATCATCACATCATCGACAGTACCATTGAACAACCCATGGCCTAATGAGTTTGTACTTGCTCCATTACGGCCAACATAAACGAAATAATCTAAACCATTTGTAGATAAACTATTACTGCTTTTGCTGCTGATAAATGCGCCATCTAAATAACAAGAACCTATTTTTTTAGAAGCATCCCAGACATAAGTTCCAAAATGCCATTGATTATTACTCAAAGTAGAACCAGTTATGGTAGTATAAACTGTGCTATTCCAACCTAAAGCGCAGGTATAAACTCCTGCATCAGTTATAAAAATACCTCCGCCGGCTTCCTGGCCCCAATTTCCTACGGAAGCAATTCCGATTATGGTGCCGACACCATTAGCCGCGTTTCCAGCCTTTTTAAAAAATATGGTTAATGTCCTGTTTACAGAATTTATCTGCGCAGAAGTAAAATTTAATCCAGTATCCACATAATCATCCCCTCCATCTAAGGAGTACGCTCCTTTCCCATCGTGACCGCCTGTAGCATTCCATAACACTCCGCCATTATCATGGGCGATAAATCTATTCCCAGAATAGTCCCATGAATTATTTGTGATGGTATTATTGATTCCTTCAAACGGCATATTCACTACAGCGATCGGCGTTCCATTAATCTTCCAATTGAAGATGCTCTTGATCGAATCACTGTCAACATCAGCAGAAGAAATATTGTATGCAGTTAGATTCTGATTAGTATCATTAGTCAGAGGATTGGTCGAATTCAGGATTGGTGTTGACTGTGTTGGTTTGGCGTTTAATATGGTTACGTTATTCGATTCCAACATCTGTCCATCTTCATACCC
This sequence comes from Candidatus Aenigmatarchaeota archaeon, assembly GCA_016198705.1. Lineage (GTDB taxonomy): Archaea > Aenigmatarchaeota > Aenigmatarchaeia > CG10238-14 > SCSR01 > JACQIA01. The sequence continues at coordinate 1,254 of JACQIA010000037.1, read as the reverse complement.
ATCGTTAGGAGTTATTTCAACTGACCAGTTCTGCCCGACGGTAGTTTCATTTGCGACGATCAAGTCAGTTCTATTATTGTACAATGCGTTGATTTGTTGAGCAGATAAACTTCTATTAAAAATCATCACCTCATCAATAGAACCATTCCACCATCTGCTTACTCCGTCATCACCTATGTTAAGATTGGATAAATTAAACGTTCCATTTAATCCTGCAGTTTGTGTTGAACCTGCTTGAGTACCATTTACATAATAAGTAATGTTACCAGTAGTTCTATTTGACCAATAAACGAACGCTACATGACTCCAACTTTTAGCTTGTATCCTTACTGAATTAGCAATCCATGCTGGTGTAGTTATATCATAATTGTATAATGTTAGGAATCCGTTAGATATCTCCCATAAGAAGTTATTTGCAGAACCCAATATGGGACAGAACAATACACCACCTTGTGTACATTGCGTAGTTAAATCTGTTTCGTTTGGTTTTATCCAAACTGAAATGGTTATTTCAGTTAATAAATTTTCAGGCATTGTTGGAATAACTATTTTATCATTATTTCCATCAAACTCATATGCCCCCTTACCATCGTAACCGCCAGTTGCATTCCAAGTTGCACTAGTTATAGTACCATTACGTCCATACCCAGAATAGTCCCACGCATTATTTGTAGCAGTATTATTGATCCCTTCAAACGGCATGTTCAGGACAGCAATAGGAGTTCCACCAACTTTCCAATTGAAAATATTCTTGACAGCATCGCTGTCAATATCCGCAGAGGAAATATTGTATGCGGTTAAATTAGTGTTAGTATCATTAGTCAATGGATTGGTCGAATTCAAGATAGGGGTTGATTGCGTGGGCATAGAGTTTTGAATCGTCGTAATGTTTGAACTGAGTGTAGTAGAATCCAGTGATCCATCGTTAGCATATACTGAAACATTCACTTGATTGCCTTTACTGAAATTGCCCCCATCTAATGTTGCGATTACAGTTGTTCCAGTTGCAACAACGGTATTGGTTTGGTTGTATACATTTGTGTCATTCACATACCATAAGAAATATACCGTGCCGGAGTTGCTTTCTGGATCAGTGTAAGTAGTGTTAGTTGTCAAGGTCGAGTTAGTGTATGCAGTTATGGGAGTGATATTTGGAGCGGTAACACTTGGCGCAGTATTGGCAGTGACATCTAAGATAGTCACATTGTTAGAAGTAACCATCGCACCGTCGTCATATCCATCATTGGGTGTCGC
>JACQIA010000038.1 GCA_016198705.1 Candidatus Aenigmatarchaeota archaeon | reverse complement strand
TTTTATTAGTCCTAGCAGCTTGTGAGCAGCAAGTTGAAAAAGAAAATAAATTAACTAAATACTGCAGAATAGCATTTGAAGAAACTGGAAAATGCCCTGAGGATAAATGCATAATTGGATGCGGTTCAGGGGGTATGTTTGATAGGGGAGGATGCCGTGCAGAATGCTATCCGAAATCATGCTCACAATTCAGTCCTGAAAATTGTACATTGGAAAGCTGCCAAATTCTGCTTAACTGCAAGGGAGAGAGTGTATGTAACTCTAAGCCTGCCGGAAAACCGCCAAAATGCGGCGATGAAGGATATTATGACCAAGATGTCCCTTGTTGTGAAGGATTGGAAAAAAGATGCGGCTTTGCCGATTCCTTTCCTATTTGTAGAAAACCTGCTAGCCGCAATGAAAAGTGGCTGCAGGAAATATGTGAAGATAGCGGAGGTGTATGGAAGGAATTTCCAAATAGCGGAAATTTTTGCCAGGATGAATGCTATAAGCCTGAAAATGCGAGATGTACAAGATTTACATCAATTGGCTGTGATTGCGGAATTGATAAATGCTGGGATGGGACTTCCTGCGTATAGAATATAAAAAACCTAGATATACCCGGGCATGGAACAATGTAGAGTATATGAAGATGATTGATGAAGTTATTTAATTATTTTCTTAACTTTAGAATCCTTTTCTTGCAGATAGAAAGGTATTTATACAAGAACCTACGGTAAAGCTTAAAAGAAGAGTAAAAATGAAAGGAAAGAGTATTTTCATTTTTCTGATGTTACTTGCTTTTGATATTTCTATTGCCATGGCAGCTTCGTTTGAAGTCGATACACAAGGCACTTTGACTAACGGGCTGATTTCTTACTGGAAACTGGATGAAAGTTCAGGAACAAGGACAGACAGCAAAGGTACGAACAGCCTGGCTGGTAATGGAGTCGGAAGCGCTGCAGGAATAAAGGGAAATGCAGGGCAATTCAGCTCTTCAAGCTCCAGTTACCTCAGCATAGCTGATAATCCTGACTTAAGTGTAGAAAATTCAGATTTTACAATATCCGCATGGGTTAATCTAAACTCCAAAACAACCTATAGAACAATTGCAGGCAAGGACAATTATGGCTCCAGAGAATATATGCTGCATTATATTAATTCCCCCTCCGAATTTGACCAGCCAAAAAATGATAAGTTTGGCTTTTGGATTGACGGAGGCAATGCTCATTTGTTTGCAAACAGCGCTGGCTCGCCATCAACCGGAACAGGGTATTTTGTTGTCGCATGGTTTGATTCAAAAGCAAAGACTCTAAATATACAAATTAATAACGGACCTGTTGATTCTATAAGCACTGGCTCTATAGTTCCTCATGACGGCACTTCAAAATTCGGAATTGGTGGAAGAGAACTTTCAGGAGCGCCATTAACTTTTGACGGCAAAATTGATGAAGTTGGATTCTGGAAAAAGGTTTTGACTACGCAAGAAAAATCTGACTTGTACAATAATGGGAACGGCAATACAATCATCGCCGACCTATGTACTGGAGTGACGTGCAACATCCCAGACCAGCCAAAATGCGATGGAAGCACATTGATAACTTACTACCTGCCTGGCGCGTGTTCAGCAACTGGAAAATGCACTTATACTTACAGCAAGACAGAATGTCTATATGGGTGCTCAAATGGGAAGTGCTTAGAAGCAAGCAAGGCTTCTTGCACCGATTCCGATGGCGGTAGGAATTATAATGTTAAAGGCTCGACCAAATTGACAGACGGAAGTGGTTTGGATGATGACTGCAGAAGAAATTATGTTAATGGTGTATTGACAAATACGGGTGAACTTCTTGAAGCAGTCTGTCTTGACGACGGTTCTGATGATAAGTATATAACATATAACTGCCCGAATGGCTGCAGCAACGGAGTGTGCATTTGCCCTTTAAATCAATGTCCAGCTCCACCAGAAAACTGCTATTACGCTCCACAGAATGACTCCAATGGGTGTCCAATATGCGGTAAATTAGTTTGCGAATACTCGTGTGATAAGTTACTGGAATCGCAAGCGAGTTATTTCGATTTATGCAAAGCGCAAGGTTATGACAAAGTGTGTTTTAACAAAAACACACAAGTATATCAGGGATGTGGTAAAAGCAACTATAATGATTGTACAATCAACAATGTCAATGCAGCCCAAAATGTTTGGTGTAATGCCCTTACCGAAACGAAATGTGTCGATTCCGACGGCGGCAGGAATTATAACATTGCTGGCTCAGTTAGCAGCACAGCACCAGGGTACGTGCCTGTAAAAGATTATTGCGCTGGAAATAACGTAATTGAATACTACTGCAATGCTGATGGCACACCGGGCAGCGAATGGTACAATTGCCCAAATGGATGCAGCGATGGTGCTTGTCTAAAAGAACCTCAGGCTAAGATTGCGGAATTAAAAACAGATAGGAAATTTTATGGAATAGGAAATGAGGTAACAATTATTGCTAAAACATCAGGAATTACTCCATCGTTAAGTGTAGATATTACAAATCCAAAAGGCGAGAAGGAAACAATGCAAATGTCTGGCGTGTGTACAAAGAGTGTTCCAGAGGAATGTACTTTATCTGCGAAGTATGGTTCAACTTTCATTGAAGGATATTATAATGTAGAATTAGTGTATGATTCAAGCAAATATGCCTTGGGCGAGTATTCCTCTGTCAATTTTCCTGTTTTGGACTTAGATAAAGCTAGCAAGTATGTAATTTTGAGTGATATAGGAAATCACAAGCTGGATTTGGTGTCGTATACGCCTCTTTATGAGGTCTATCAGAACTATCCCTTTGAAACTTACACAATAGTATATGCTGACTCAGACATAAGAACAGATGTAGCAGCATATATATTCAGCGATAGGCAATCTCTTGAGAGGTTTGTGAGCAGAGAGCTTAGTAATTTTGATGAGTACATAGAAAAGGAGTATATTGACGGCAATTTGGTTTATATCCTTACTAATGTTTTAAGATATGTTTTATGGACAAACAATAATGTTTTAATTGTGTTAAATTCCGGAAATGGGTATCCTGTGACTTCAGAAAAAAACCAGGTTATATCGAAAAAAGATGTCGTATACCCCGACGATATTCAATTACGTTATAATGCACATAACGTTCCAAAAGACATATTATCGGCGTATTTAAACAAGCACCCAAGTGATTTGGATAAAATTAGTATCAAAAAAGAGTTTAAGCTATGGCTTACAAGGGGATGGAATCTATTCTCAACGCCTGTTTATGAAAAAACAAGCCTTACGGAATTTAAGGATTTTGAAACTAATTGCCGATACACAGGATCAGTCTGGGGTTTTGATAATTTAATTAAAAAGTATTCAAAAATCATTTATATTACAGACAGGTTTGCAGCTGGATACTGGGTTAGGGTAAAAGATGACTGCTTTGTAATAGTCAAAGGCGATGATTACTATAAAATTGATGACTATTTTGGAGAAGAGCGGGGGATTAAGCTCAATAAGGGATGGAACATAATTGGCGGTGTAGCAGATCAGATAGAATTTTCTGAAATCAGGGGAGATTGCGTTTTCAATAGCGGCCCATACCGATATAATTCTTTCTCTAAGGAATACGAAAAAGCTGTTATTACGGATCCCGGCAAAGGATATATAATAAATGTGAATGAAGATTGTACGCTAAAGAAAGTGGAAGGAGAAGAAGAACCACCTCAGCTACCGTTTGATTTAGAGATTACAGCAAAAGTAGTTTGGAAAAAATAAAATGACAAATAATATTCCTATTCAAAAATTTAACCAATTTAGACAAAATAGCTATTCTTATGGGCAAAATTTTAATCCATACTCACAATACGGTTATAGACCTTATGACCCTAAACAATTACAGACACCGCAAAAGCATCATCATTATTTGCTACTGGCTATTGTATTGATAGCCACAATTATAACAACTATAATTGTTTTCAAATATAGCGAAAAAGACGTGATAAATAATCAAATTGCTAGAGAAGCTGATAGTTCTCCGCCTGCTTTTCCATCAGAGAATCAGCAAGGAGGATTAAATACAGGTCCTAGAATTGAAGACTTAAGTGATGCTCCGCCTCCTTTGCCAGATTTTTCGTGACAAGTATTTTTTAACAAAATAACTTTTTCTACTTTATCTAAAAGTTTGGAATTCCTTTAAATAGGGCATCTGGTGTTTTAACATATATTTCAATTGCCTTTTGAATTCCAATTTTTGGTATGCTTTGACTCAGTACGTTTGTTCCTTTAAACCTATCGTCACGCTCATATTCTGCAAATCTTCTTGCAAGTTCTTGCTGAGTTATGCCAAAATTTTGGCTATATCTCTGCAGCCATACTATAGATAAAGCGTGTACAAACTTTTCTTCACGAGCAAGCATT
>JACQIA010000030.1 GCA_016198705.1 Candidatus Aenigmatarchaeota archaeon | reverse complement strand
GTATACAGGGTGACGCTTGTCCGGTGCTGGAACGTTAACGGTGGAGGTGGTGTGCCGCAAGGTGTACTGCTGACGCCCGAAGCGCCAGTGAACGACGGCGATAACTATAGAATTGACGATTGTAGTTATAAAATCTGGCTATATGCTGGAAACTCCGAGTATCCAACAGTACCATAAGGTAATAATCTGTTGGTGCGGACAATCAGCAGGAAAGACTTGAAAAATAAATTTTCAAGAATCCTCAGAGACTATACGCCAGACTTCGATGAGAAAGTCGAAGATGATATAGTCCGATCTCTGTGGCGACACAGAGGCAGGCTCAAAGGAGCTTAATAAAAAGATGAATCGTCCAAAGGTAGCGTAACCCCTTGCCGGGTAAGTTCCGGCCCGCATGAAAGGATTCACGACTGGGGGACTGTCTCTAGGAGTTGCTCGGTGAAAATACAATAAGCGTGAAGACGCGCTTTACCTGCGGCTAGACGGAAAGACCCCAGGAGCTTTACTGTAGTCAGACATTGAGTTTTGGTTTTGGATGCGTAGCGTAGGTGGGAGACTTTGAGTCCCGCTTTTCGGGGCGGGAGGAGTCGCCAATGAAACACCACTCTTTTAAAACCTTAATTCTAACTCCGCCTAAGGTGGAAAACAGTGTCTGGCGGTCAGTTTAAGTGGGGCACTTGCCTCCTAAAAGGTAATGGAGGCGTTTAAAGGTCGGCTAGCACCGGATGGAAATCGGAGCGATTGGGCAAAGCCATAAGCCGGCTTTACTGCGAGCAGGATATTGCGAGCAGTTGGGAAACCAGAACTTAGTGAACCGACGGATTTTATTAGAAAATCCGAAGATCATCAGATAAAAGTTACCCTGGGGATAACAGGCTAGTAGAGCCCGCGAGTCCACATCAACGGCTCTGTTCGGCACCTCGATAAATTAGCCGATTGTCGAGGATAAATTGGCTCATAACGGTGAAAGCCATATACATTCAACCCAGCATTAATGCTAAAATACAGTATATGGTCAACACCGTGGGAAGTTACGAAAATAAGCATTGGCAGAAAAAGTGGATTCCGATTAAGAATTCACTTCAACTTACAAAGAAGCAAAAAGAATTAATTTATGGTTCTCTTCTTGGTGATGGAACTATGCGTCTTGGAAAAGGTGCTATTAATGCAAATTTCAAGATTGAGCATGGTTTGATGCAAAAGGAATATGTAGAATGGAAATATAAGATTATACAACCATTTGTCTTTACTAAACCAAAGATAAGTTACCGTTCTGACGAAAATGGTAATAAATATGCTAAATCATGGTGGTTTCGAACGATTCGCCATCCTGTATTAACCGAAATATACCATCATTTTTATAGCGGTGAAGGTTACAGAACTGGTAGAAAGCTTATATCGTCAGAAATTAAATACAAATTAACACCATTTGCATTAGCGGTTTGGATAATGGACGATGGATCATATTCTAATTATAAGATTGACATAAGCACTTATTCCTTTTCGCTATCAGAAATTATTCTTCTTCGTGAATATTTTCAGAATTTATTCACAATTACGATTAATTATTATCGTGATCGTGATAAGGGATATAGAATGTATTGCAATCAGGAAGAAACTAAAAAATTAATAAAAGTTATCTATCCATACATCATTCCATCAATGATGTATAAAATTGGTTTTCGTAACCCCGTAACGACTGGATCTCTGCATTATGCCATTGCAGAGTGAAGATAGTAGCTAACTACTATAACACGCCAATATCTAGATTGGATATTCTAGATAAATGTATAGTCTGCGCTATTAGTAATAATAGAATTAGTGGTCGGCTCATCACATCCTGGGGGTGGAGAAGCTCCCAAGGGTTTGGCTGTTCGCCAATTAAAGTGATACGTGAGCTGGGTTCAAACCGTCAACCAAAACTTGTTACTGTTAGCAAGTTTGGCGGCCTGTGATAGCAATGTCACGGTGAAAAAATCGACTCATATCGGAAAAATCCTAACGGCGAAAACCTGCGTCGGAGGACAATTCCGAGGGAAGTTGTACTAATGCTAAGTTAAATAGTATTAACCCCCTAGAGACTTGCTAAAAATTTAGCAGAGTTCTTCTTAACATGGAGAGCTAAAACGTCGGTCTCCCGTTTATACGGGAAGATGGTATAGTCCATACACTTAGTAATAAGTGATAAAATATGCGTGAGACAGGTTGGTCCCTATCTACCGCAGGCGCAGATTCTTGAGGGGATTTGATCTTAGTAAAATATTGCTACTTCGTGGAGTAATCCACGATGACAATTCGGCTAATAACGGTGAAATCTTAATAATTCTTGTCCGTTCCTGCCTACCGACAGGCAGGGATAACCATTATTGCAGTTGGTCCTATAATAATGGTACAATTTACTTTAGGACCAGAAATTATTAAGACAATACCGTGGGAAGTCTATCTGAAATTAACAAAAAATTAGAAAAAATTTTAGATCTGACCCCGTAACGACTGAGGCATTCTTTGCCAAGATAGCGTTATTTTAAAAACGCTATAATACGCCGACCCCCGCTTATAGCGGGGTGAAGATATAGTCTAAGCACGTAGTGATACGTGAGAACTTGACGAGAGGACCAGATTGAACCGACCTCTGGTCTACCAGCTGTTCTGCCAAGAGCATCGCTGGGTAGCTATGTCGGGAAGGGATAAGCGCTGAAAGCATATAAGCGCGAAACCCACCCCAAGATTAGGAATCATTAAGATTTCCCGAAGACTACGGGATTGATAGGCTGCAAGTGTAAGTCCCGCAAGGGATTGAGCTGAGCAGTACTAATAAATCGATTTTACCTTTATCTTTTCCCATTGGCTAACAATTAATAGCTTTAAAAAATTATAGGCATCGTAGGGGAGCTATGCTGGGAGTGCTCCACCCGATCCCATCTCGAACTCGGAAGTGAAATCTCCCAAGGCCGATGATAGTGCCTTTTTGGCGCGAAAGTAGGTAGCTCTCTTACAATGCTTATAATTTTATTAAAAGAAAGGGGCAATGCCTCTTTTTTTATTTCGCTTCAATAAAAAGATTGCCTTGACGCGTTTTTATAGTTAAAATATCTTATTGAAGCAAAGATTCAAAGTAAGGTAAATTCACGGAAAATGAAATTAAATTTTAAAAGAAATTCCCTATATTTAATCACTGTCTTAATAGTCATAATTATTATTTTGTTAAATTTATTTCAAAATGAAGTTAGAAATTTTTTTTATTCTTTTTCCAAACCAATAGGATTGTATTTTTGGAGAGCGGGGGATAGCGTATCTGATTTTTTCCACGGCTTTG
>JACQIA010000001.1 GCA_016198705.1 Candidatus Aenigmatarchaeota archaeon | reverse complement strand
CTACTACCAATAACCGAACTTTTAACACTAGTGTCTTTGATGGTTTAACTCTAGTAGATACGGTGTACTTCTGGTTCGATAACGGAACAGGAAAAGATTTCAACATCACTGGAACAAACAGATCGGGACAATGGAGCGTCAGTTACAATGTTTCAGCATTAGTAGAAGAAAGACAGGGAGTGCGCATCATTGCGAATGACACAGTAAACAATGTTAACAACACGTTTGTAATTAATTTTACTGTTGACTTCACTGTGCCAAACGTAACCATTAATTATAACTTTGCAGATAACAGCAATTTCAGTATCCGCTCTAATAATCAAACTTTCAATGCCAGTGTCTTTGACAATTTAACTTTGGTAGATACGGTGTACTTCTGGTTCGACAATGGAACAGGTGCTGATGTTAACATCACTGGAACAAACAGATCAGGGCAATGGTCGGTGAGTTATAACGTGTCTGCCTTAGCAGAAGGAAAACAGGGTGTTAGAATTGTTGCTAATGATACTGTCAACAATGTCAATAGTTCATATTTCATCAACTTCACCGTTGATCTAACTTCCCCTAATGTTACTATCAATCTTGGTACTGCAAATAATCCTACTATTCAATACGGAAGTAACTTTACTGCTACTACCAATAACCGAACTTTTAACACTAGTGTCTTTGATGGTTTAACTCTAGTAGATACGGTGTACTTCTGGTTCGACAACGCAACCGGTAATGATTTCAACGTAACCGGTATTAACAATTCCGGACAATGGAGTGTAAGTTATAATGTTTCATCTCTTTATGGTGGGAACGGAGATATAACTCAAACCGTGCGGGTTATGGCCAATGATACCTTAAACAACCTAAACAATTCAGTGTTTTGGAACTTTACTGTTGATAGGACTAACCCAGTGGTAACTGCTTCAAGTAGTGGTGTCACTTCAACCGCAGCTACTTTGACTGCAACGATTAATGAGTCAGTAAATAACTGCACTTACTCAGTTACCAATGGAGCAGGCAGTGGTACAATGACCAAAAGTAGCAGCACTTCTTTTACTGCTACATTAGTGTTGCTCCCATCAACTGATTATGTAGCTACTTTAAATTGTTATGACTTTGTAAATAATAACGGTTTAAGTACTACCTCTTTTACCTCCTCGGCTGCAGCAGCAGCTTCAACCGGCGGCAGTGGATCTGGCGGTTCCAGCGGCGGAATATCTACTAGTGTTCAAGGATCATTTGAAAAGAAAGTATGGACATCTATCAACGCAGGAGAAACTGCTTCAGTTGCTTTAAAAAATGGAGTAATGGGTGTAACTGAAGTTTCCTTCAGCGTACCAGCTACTGTCTATGGTGCTTGGGTAAATGTAGCAAAGAAAGATTCCCTGCCTAGTTCAGTATCCAGCTTCAGTGGAAAAGTCTACCGAAACTTGGAAATAAGTAAAGGTCCAGCCTTAAATAAAGAAGGCGCATACACCGATGCTACAGTTAAGTTTAAAGTTGAAAAAGCTTGGCTTGCAGAAAAGCAATTGACTAAAGAAGCAGTTGCTTTACATCACTACGATGGCAGCAAGTGGGTTGAATTATCAACTTCTGTCGGCGAAGATGATGGTACCTATGTACATTACAGTGCAAAAACTCCAAGTTTCAGCTACTTCGTAATCGGAGAAAAATCAGGTGCGCAAGCTGCTCCAGCTGTCGAACAGCCCGTAGTTGAAGCGCCTACCGAACAACCAGTAGTTGAAGCACCAGCAGAAGCACCTGCCGTAGCTGAGAAGAAAGGTATGAGTACTGGATTACTTGTAGCTTTGCTTGCAGTTGCAGTTGTTGTAGTAGCAGCAGTTGTGTACATGAGAAAAAGAAGATAATTCTTTTCTTTAGTCAGCCCAGCGGGCTATAAACAAGACATTCGGCCTGCCTTACTCGTGAGGACGGCAGATGTCATAAAAATCGCATTGGCCGCCGTTCCATTTGCATAAAGAATTAACTGTTTTAGGATAATCTTTCTTCTCCTCGGTAGCAGAAGTATGCGCGTGAATTAATTCGATTTCTCTCTTGGCCAGCTTTAACAATTCTTCATCGACCGTAATAAGTTTCAATTTATGTCGTAAAAAGAATATTCCTGCTTTAGAAGGAAGTTTGCCGTGCTTCTCAAAATATAATAGGCTGTAAATAGCTAGCTGTAATTTGATACTGTCCTTAACTTCAAGGCTGGAATTGGTCTTGTAATCGATGATATGCACTTCCTCTTCGATATGCTGGATTGCATCAATAAATCCCCTAACAGAATAGTTATCGGAAACATATTGCATCTCCCTTACTGGAGTAAGATAGGCGAAAGCTTCTTGCAGGGGGATTTGTTTTTTTTGCATGATCCCTTCCATTCTTTCAAAAAACTGATTGCTCCAATTTATCAGCATCATCATGGTTTCTTCAAAGTAAAAGCGTAATTGGTCCTGAGTGAGTTTTAATTTTTGCAATTCTTGATCTTTTGTTTTCCAATGGAAGAGAAGAAGTTTCTGAAGAGCCTCGCGCGATTTTTGTTTGTAGTTCTCTCGGGTGTATGAACTGACATCTACATCAAAAAAATGTTCCAGGCAAGAGTGGGCAATGTTTCCCCGTACAGTATGCACGCTGGGAAAGGAGGGGAGCTTTTCGATATATTGATAATAATACTTTCTCTGGCACTGCTTAAATGTATTAATAGATGACGGAGATTCAACTCTTTTAGCCATAGAACAACGCCTCCTCTTTTTTTAGTATAGCTAATGTGTTAAATATTCGACTATTTTTATACACATTTGCTATTAGTAATTGTGAATTGGCT
>JACQIA010000036.1 GCA_016198705.1 Candidatus Aenigmatarchaeota archaeon | reverse complement strand
CATCATAAGGATGCATTTTTTTAATTAGCTTTTCTATCTGTTTGCAAAGATTAGTTTTTGTCAATATTGTCATTAAAACTTCAGGATGTTTTTCTATTTTGCCTTTCCACCAATATTTACTTTTAACGGATGATAGTTTAACGCACGCAACTAATTTTTTATTTAGTAAAACTTCTGATATTTTATCGGCCGATTTATTATTAGGGCATGTTACAAACAAAATATTAAATGTCATTTGACCACTTTAACTCCAGGCATTACCCACTTGTCTGATTTTCTTTCTTTCGATTGTTTTATTATTTGTTCTGGTATTTTCGATATGCACTCTTTAGCTTCATTCAATTCTAATCCCAATTGATTTGCCATTGAAATAACAACTTGTGGATCCCTAAGTTCGAAGTGGGATATGCCACCAGAACATAAAATTATTGGGACATGAAATTTTTTAGCTAATTTGATATTTAGCATCATGGATTTTTCAATCATACTTCTAGTCCTTTGGCTTGCAAATAGAATTTCTCTGAAATTCACTTCTATTGCAACATTATTCTTTGCAGCCAGCTTTGCCAAAACTTGATTTAATCCAGAATCATTTCTATTGTTTTCAGGATGAGTCAATATATCCACCTCAGATGTTTCGCATGCCAATCTATTCATTTCCAAATCTCCACCATGCACAAGCAGCACATCAAACATCCGTCTTCTTTTAGCCAGATTATACAATTCTTTGGCATTTCTAGCTTCAAACCCTAGATAAATTTCAATTCCAACTTTCCTGCTGACTTTAGCTATCTCCTCCTTCAATTCCTTCAATCGTTGCTCATTTTGGAAATATTCAGAAAAACAAATGCCCGTATAGCCTAATTCTTTAGCTGTTGATGCCAATTGTTCTATGCTGCTTTGTCCGCCCGAGAATGCAGAATGAATATGCAAGTCAAAATATCTCATAATTAATTTTTGTAAACTATAATTAAGCTCTTAATCCTCTAGACTCTTTCCCTGCAGATGTTAGTCCACGAAATGCACGCCTTTTATTTGCCGCATTGCTCAGCCAATTTACTTTTGAATCATTTACAATATTTGGATGACTAGTATCAACCATAATTATTTCAAACCATTTGTGTATCCCATCTTCGCCAACTTGATATGAATTAAGGACATTTAAATTTTGGAACCTTCTTTGAGCCTTTTCTTCAGCTATCCATCTGTCAGACTTCTTTGAAGTAAAATGAACCAGTCCAGCTTTACGCGGCTTCCTGCCCCTTCTGCCATACAACTGCCTTCGCCTACCGCCTTTCCTAACCTTTACTCTTGCCAAAACATACCCTTGTTTCGCCTTATAGCCTAAACCCCTAGCTCTATCCAATCTTGTCGGTTTTTCAATTCTTTCAACAGTCTGCTGTCTCCTCCATTTTATCAATCGTTGCTTTAATAATACTTTCAAATTACCATCAGAATTCTTCCATAATTGCCTAATATGTTGATAAGTTCCCTTTGCCATAAAATCATTTGATAGCTAAAATTTATATATATAACCTTCATAATATTTTTAGATGTCTGGAGTTTTATTAAAAATTCTAGTTGGCGCGGTATTAATTGTAGGAAGCGTTTGGTGGGTTTTACAAGGTTCTGGGAATATTTTAGGCAGATCAGGATTGGATGATTTTGTTGCAATAGTTAACGGCGGTTTGCCACCCCTCATATTTTTGATTGGGTTGTTTGTTGTTTGGTTGGAACTTGACGAGCTTAGGATAGAAAAAGAGTTGTCTGGTAGAAAGAAGAAATAGATAACAATTAACCATTATTTATGGGTGTGAAATTAGCCGAACTAATACCTTCTAAAGAGATTGAATTGATAGAGTTATCTGGAAAGAAAATTGCGATAGACGCATTTAACACAATTTACCAATTCCTTTCAATCATTAGGGACAGAATGACCGGGGAGCCTTTGAAGGACCATTATGGCAATGTAACCAGCCATCTATCAGGTTTGCTTTATAGAACTGTAAATCTGCTAGAAGCAGGGATATTTCCTGTTTTTGTTTTTGACGGCAAATATCCGGAATTCAAGAAAAAGACGATCGAGGAGAGAGAGAAAATAAGGGAAGAAGCCCGGCAAAAGTGGGAGGAGGCAGTGAGGAAAGGTGAGAGGGCCATGAAATATGCTCAAGCGGCTTCCAAGATGGATGAAAATATTTTGAATAGTTCCAAAGAAATTCTAGAGTTGATGGGTATACCATGGGTACAGGCACCATCAGAAGGAGAAGCGCAATGCTCCCATATGTGCAGGAAAAATGACGTGTTTGCAACAGGTTCCCAAGACGGCGACAGTTTATTATTCGGTTCACCTAGGCTTGTGAGAAATCTCTCCATTAGCGGCAGGAAAAAAGTGCCTAATAAGGAGGTTTATGTGGATGTCAAGCCTCAACTGATTGAGTTGGAGAATGTTTTAAAAACTCTGGGCTTAACTAGAGAGCAATTGGTAATGATAGGTTTACTGATAGGAACCGACTATAACGAAGGAATTAGGAGTGTTGGTCCCAAGACTGCATTGAAGCTTGTAAAAGAGCATAAAACTTTAGACAAACTTTTAACTGCTGTGGAATTCCCGGGGGAAATAGATATAGAAAGAGTCTATAATTTCTTTTTGAATCCACCCTATACAGACCAATATAAATTAAGGATGAATGAACCAAATGCTGATGAGTTGATTGAATTTATGGTTGACAAACATGACTTCTCAAGAGAGAGGATAGAAAAGGCTGTTGAGAAATTAGCAACATTCTATAGCAAGGACAAACAAGTGAGTTTAAAAGGGTGGTTTGGAAAATAAATTGAATGAAAGTAAGATAAATCAAATTTAGCTTATTCTTAAAATTGCAGTATTGCACATGCTTGATGTGCATATCCTTAAGGTGTGAGTGCCTTTTGACAATTGGTTATAAACCTTAATTGTCGCAATTTCACCAGGATTTATTTGTGTTCCAATAGCGTAGTTGGCTTTTACTTCTTGATCTGATAACGCTCTGTTGTAGATGCGGACTTCGTCTATTATCCCGTTGAAAAGTGTAATTGGAGCAGGCAAGCCCGAACCAATTGGTATATTTCTATTGTTAGTAAACATTGTTATAGTTACAGCTTTCGTGTTTTCCCTAACACCATTGACAAAAATAGATTCTTGCCCTATTGCAGCATTGTACACACCGGCCAAATGGACCCAACCAGCACTCGGTATTATAGATGTTCCAAGTTCACTATTCCAACTTGTCCCGTCAGGTATCAGAAAATCTGCCTTGCTACCATCAATCCTTAGAATGAATGTGCCTTGCTCGTTCGTTTGATAATTGTTAACAATTTCCTTTATGCTAGCAACTTCATCTGTCTTAACCCATACCATAACCGTAATGCCATTGCTCAAACTTAATGTATTAAAATTTGTG
Organism: Candidatus Aenigmatarchaeota archaeon; assembly: GCA_016198705.1. GTDB lineage: Archaea > Aenigmatarchaeota > Aenigmatarchaeia > CG10238-14 > SCSR01 > JACQIA01. Next base: position 24,056 of record JACQIA010000036.1, on the reverse strand, counting down.
CTGACGTAATCGTTCACCCCATCAAAACTACCAGCACTTCCAAACTTTCCACTAGCCCAAGAAGGACCTGTTGTTATAAAATCATAATAACCTGCAAACGACTCACCTATGTTTGTTACACCATCGTCATAAATATACAAACTTCCTGACCCAACACTATTTCTGAAAGCCACCACCTTAAACAACTTCCAGTCACTGTAAGAATTACCAGCGTTACATGCGGAAAAAATATTTCCAAAGCCATCCGCAGTCCTGCAGCCTGTTTCTACATCTTGTATGTAACTAAAAGTACTACCATCGTAAAAAAGAGCAGTGACGTATCCTTTACCATAGAAGAAAACTGTATATCCAGCAGAAATACTACCTATAGATTTTGTACCACATGCTAAACCATCTCCTCCAGTTGACCAAAGTTTCAATCCTTTTCCAATTTTTCCTTCAACAAAGGAATTTGTTGGTAAGCCTCCACAGTTTAGGCCAAACCCATCTAAAATATCTTCAAAATCTCCTATAATGCTTCCACTTAATGTTCCTGTATTCCCTTTTCCAGAAGAATCTATCACATTTGTTCTATCCAATTCGTCAAACTTCCAATATCCAGCCAAAGAATTATCCTGTTTAGAGACACGATGGATTGCGTCGTTACCATCTATCTTCACGCTTTTAAAAGCAGTTATCGGCACAGTCCCGTCATTGCTGATGGTGATAGTATCAGTAAACGCATCAACCACAGAAAACACTTCAGCAGTCTTTGTAGTAAACACACCGGAAATGTAAGAATAGCTGAACCCAAACAAGCCAATTGTAATTATCAGCATCAGCAAAGTGCCAATAATTGAAGAAATGGCCTTGTTTGACATTAATTAAAAAATTGATTTTCAATGAATTATATATTAAATTATTAACACTATAGATGATTATGAATATAGAAGAACTATCTGAATTTGCTAGGAAAAAAGGATTTTTCTGGACTTCTTCAGAAATATACGGAGGGTTTACGGGTTTTTATGATTATGGCGTTAACGGCACTTTATTAAAAAGGAAATTCGAGCATATATGGCGAAAATATTTTCTAAATCTTAATGATAATTTCTATGAAATAGAGCCTTCTGATATCATGCCTGAGAAAGTTTTCATTGCATCAGGCCACATTACTAATTTTGTAGATCCAGTTGCCAAGTGCAGGAAATGCGGAACACAACATCGGGCTGATCACATACTGGAAGATTTTCTCAAAAGAAACTTTGAAGGCATTACTGCTGAAGAGTTGACAAAATTGATTAAGGATAATAGAATAGTTTGCCCTAAATGCAAAGGTGAACTTGCTGATGTAAAGCCTTTGGTGATGATGTTTCCTTTAGCGGTAGGTGCAGAGGGGGATATTAAAGCATACCTAAGACCAGAAACGGCACAGGGTGCCTATGTAAACTTTTTAAGACACTTCAACATCTTGAGAAGCAAATTACCATTAGGTTTAGCTGTTATAGGCAAAGCCTACAGGAATGAAATCTCTCCAAGAAATCTAACTACAAGGATGAGGGAGTTTACTCAAGCAGAATTACAGATATTTTTTGATCCAAATAAGCTAGATGAGCACGAAAGATGGAATGAAGTTAAAAACTACAAAGTGATTCTATATCCAGTTAGCCAACGAGGTAAAAAAACAATCACATTGTCATGCGAGGAAGTTGTAAAAAAGCTTAAACTACCGAAATTTTATGTCTGGCATTTGGCAAAAGTTCAGCAATTTTATTTAGAAATTTTGAAGATACCTGAAACTAAGTTTAGATTCAAAGAATTGTCTGAAGATGAAAGGGCATTCTACAATAAAATCCATTGGGACATAGAATTGGAGCTAGAAAGTTTGGGGGGGTTTAAGGAAGTTGGTGGAGTGCATTATAGGGGTGATTATGATTTATCTGGTCATGAAAAAATATCTAAAGAATCCCATAAGATTTTCTTTGATAATAAGAAGTTTATTGCACATGTATTAGAATTGAGTTTTGGTGTTGACAGAAATATTTATGCTTTGATTGAACTATTTTATAGAAAAGAAAAAGACAGGGCAGTTTTAGGTTTGCCAGCTAATTTAGCTCCCTTCCAGCTTGCTGTTTTTCCGTTGGTTAATAAAGGCAATTTAGATAAATTGGCAAAAGACGTTTACGAGACACTCAAGAAAGATTTTGATGCAGTTTATGATGATAGCGGAAGCATAGGGAAGCGCTATTACAGAGAAGACGAACGCGGGACATTTTTTGCAATTACTGTCGATTATGACACATTGAAAACAGACGACGTGACTGTGAGATTTCGCGATACGACAAAGCAAATAAGAGTAAAGATAAAAGAGCTGAATAAGACTTTAATGCAATTGGTGTCGTCAAATTAATTTATCCTCAAGACAGCTGTATTGCATGTGCTGGATGTGCACATTCTAACAGTATGGCTTCCTTTTGATAAAGAAGGATCAAAGTATATTGTAAGTAATTTTCCAGGGGTTATGTACACCTTGCCTGGGTTGAGGTATCCTGGATTATTATATTCAATTAATATTTCATCAGCTGTTAAAGCTCTGTTGTATATCCTAACGTCATCTATTGTGCCGTTGAATTGACCGCTACCTGGCGAGGAAGCTCCGATGGTAAGGTTTACTGGACTGCCGAAGATCGGCGAGACTGCAGTTGTCACCTCGGCTGTAGCTTTTATGCCATTTATATAAAGATTCATTTTAGATGTGCCATCAGTCACGCTTTTATAGGTGCCGACGAAGTGGTACCAATTGGGTCCTCCTGCAAATGTGGCTGTGCTGTTTATAATTGAAGCACCACCAATGAATGTACCATCCTTGGAAATTGCGAATGTTATTGCATCGCTTAGGTTAAATCCAATGCTATAAGCCCGCTGGTTTGGAACTGATCCAGCCCACTTTGAGACTATGGCGGGATTGCCTGTGATGTCGCTGCTGTTTATCCTAACCCATGCTTCGATTGACAGGTCGCCTGTAATTTTCAAACTGCTGTCATTGCCAGCATTGACATAATCTCCTCTTGAAAAGTCCAGTGCAAAACCGTGCCTTCCTTCAACCCATTCAGGACAAGCACCATTAATAAAACATGTGGCTGATGTAGAATTCATTAAAGTCCCGTCATTATTTCCGCCACTATCCTTGGCTGTAGTTCCACTCCCATCATTAAAACTCCAATAAGCAACTAAAGAAGGATCATCAACATTACTTCCATCTAAGGTAACTCTCATTGATGTTATTGATTGAGTCCCATCATTGCTAATTGTTACGCTATTGCCAAAACTATCAACAACAGAAAACACCTCAGCAGTCTTTGCAGTAAACACACCGGAAATAAATGAATAGCTGAACCCAAACAAGCCAATTGTGATTATCAGCATCAGCAAAGTGCCAATAATCGAAGAAATGGCCTTGGACATAATTAATTATTATTGTTTAATCTAATATCTAAAAATAAAAACTCATTAAAAATCAATTATTTAAATACTATTAATTTACATCCTTTAAAGGTACAAGTGTTTAACATGCCAGAAATATCTGACGAAACCAAAAATTTAGTGGAAGAATTTCAAAACTACCAGCAGCAACTGCAAAGTTTGATGATGCAAAAAGAGACTTTGAAACTGCAAAATATTGAGATAGAAAGGGCTGTAGAAGAATTGGACACAACTAAGGAAAAAAAAGCCTACAAGATTACAGGAAATGTGATGATAAGCAAGCCCGTGGAAGAGTTGAAGAAGGAATTAAATGAAACCAAAGAAGCAATTGAGATAAAGCTTAAAAGTTATGAAAAGATGGAAGAAAAATTCAATTCAAGACTCAAAGAACTTCAAACCAAGCTAAAAGACGTGATGAAGTGATTGTTATGAATTTATCCCCGGTATTAACATTGTTGGATCAAATAATTAACGATAGAACCGTGCCTAAAAACATAAGAAAGGCTGCGGAGGACTCCAAATCAACCCTAAACAGTTCACAGGCAGATCAGGTTAGGATTTCCACTGCAATACACATTCTTGATGAAATAATCAACGACCCAAATATGCCCTTGTATACCAGAACGCAGATATGGAATGTTGTAAGCATGCTTGAGCAGGCGAGAAGGGAAATTTCTACCTAAAGCTGTATTCAATGTATGCTTTGCACCCAAAGTAATTGGGATATACAAGATATTGTTGTTTGAATCATGATGTAACACGTGTTACATGACTAAAAGTGCAAAGCCTTCAATGTATTTAAATTTAAATGTTGAATTAAATTATTGGTAACATGGTTCTTGGAAAAATGCTTGACAAGGTTAAACAACCGAAAGCCGAAGATGCAGAAGAGTTTGTAGAGCTTGATGAGAAGGCATTAAATGAAGACAACAGAATTGGGGTAAGGATAGAAACTTTGAGGGATTTTATTGATACAGATAGAATACAACAGATGGTGAGAGAAGGAAGTGTCATTTTTCTTAGAATTAAAGATTTGAGGAATAAAGACGTAACTGAGTTGAAGCGTTCTGTAGAAAAGCTGAAGAAAACATGTGTAGCAATGAATGGGGATATTGCAGGGATAGACGAGGATTTCTTGGTGTTAACCCCAAAGTTCGCAAGAGTTTATCGAGGGCAGGGTATATAGAACTACCTAGCTACTACCCTTTTAATTATTTCTGGCCTCAATTTTAAAAACACACGCTGCCCGCAGTAGCTGCATCTAACCGTATCTTCCATCTTCGTCGTTATCTTCTTGCACGCAATGCATTTATACATTTAAACACTCCTTGGAAAGTAAGCTTGTCCAGCAAACTTATTATCGCATTTCTTACAAATAAAAATACCGCTGGATAGTCTTTTGGCATAAGGTAAATTGCATCTTGGACATATATGTCTTGATTTTTGCTTCTTTTCTATTTCCGCAACCTTCGCCCTAACCTTCTTGCCGTATCTAGGTCCAAATCTTCCAGCGGTTCCAACATCCCCCATGAAATCACCTAATAATCTTAAATTCTTTCCTTGAACTTAAAGTTTCTAAAATCATCTTAATCTGTTCTTCTGTTATCAATCCCTTTATCTTTCCACTTTGATATAGTTGCACTAGATAAAGTTCCAGCTGTGCCGCCAACTCAGGTTTTACCAGCTTTATTCTCCCCAGCCTTTCTAAGGCCTCCTTTGATAAAATAACCTTCATTACTTTTTTTTTCAATTCTTCCAACTTCTGTTCGTCATTCATTCTTTACTCACCCTATAGGCAATGACATTTAAAAACTTCCTGCCTTTACTTGAAAGCAATCTCCCTTTCTTATCTTGCGATTTTTCCACCAAACCAGCTTTCTCCAGCTGCATCAAAATCTTCCTTATTATATTCCCAGAAGCTTTTCTGAAATGCGCAGGTGCATGGCCAAATTGTTTCCTACCGCCAAAGTAAGTTCTCAATTGCTCTACGCCAATAGGACCGTCCAAATACAGCCTTCTGAGTACAGAGGCCGATCTTAAATGCCAGAAATCCTCCTGTTCAGGAGGTCTTTGCTTATGCACACCAGACTTCACGAACTTAGCCCAGCTAGGGGGATTTACCTCAGCAACTGCTTTCAATTCTTCCTTCAATTTACCTATGAACTTGTCCGCTGGGACGTCATTTACCGAAACCATACTATATCCTTTGGAATCATAAGATTTTAAAATATGAGTATTGATTAATAAGGATGTCTATAAGTCCTGCCACAGTTTAAACACTTTACAACTATCGTCTTCGTCTTGCTATCAAGCTTGATTTTAGCATTTACACCAGGCTTTAATAGGCTATTGCAGTTTTTGCAGAAATTTCTTTTTAATGATTTACTCAATCTTAAATTGTATCTTAACCCTATTTTCCTAGCCAGCTCTATATACCGTTTGGTTCTTTCAGGGGTTTTTTTGAATTCTTTTTCTGCAGCATTGAATAGTATTTCAATTCTCTCTTTTGCTATCTTCTGTTGCCACTCTGATTTTTTTTGTTTTCTAATTACGACACCTTCGATAATTTAATTTATCCTTAAAACAGCTGTATTGCATGTGCTAGTTGTGCATATCTTTAAAGTATGTGAACCTTTCGATAAGTGATTGTATATCTTGATTGTTGCTATTTCTCCAGGATTTATTTGAGCACCTATGTCGTAATTGGCTTTTATTTCACTTTCTGATAAGGCTCGATTGTAAACTTTAACCTCATCTATATCTCCGTCTAACCCCTCCCCGGTGCTCCAATAGTTAGCTATTTGGAACTCGTCAACAGAATTATTGATGTTGCCTACAGTAGACGCACTTGCACTATTATCAAAATTACCGTCGATGTAAAGATAGAGTGTGCCGCTCCTCTTTATAGCCACCAAATGATGCCATATATCATTGTTTAGATTAGTTGCAACAGATGTCACTCTAGCAAAATTAGTTCCATCCCCAATTTGGAATGTTGATCTACCATTGTAAGAAGTTAAATAATATCCAGCAGTCTGGTCGGGTAAGCCGGCTCTCATAGTAATGACCCTTTGATGGTAATATATCGAATCGGTGTTGGCTGTTTTCACCCAGGCACTTAGTGTAAAATCCCCTGTACCAAAGTTCAGAATTGCTCTATTGCCTATGCGTAAACCGCTTGTAGAAGCAGACCTTAAGGCAAAGCCAAGTTTTCCTGATACCCATGATGGACTTGGGGGAATGAAGAATGGCCCGTAGTTACCATTACCGCTACTATCATACGCAATAGTTCCACTACCTTCATCCATCTTCCAATATCCAACCAAAGAATTATCCTGCTTGCTCACACTATATACAGCATCATTACCATCTATCTTAACGCTTCTAAAAGCAGTAATCGGCGCAGTCCCATCATTGCTGATGGTGATAGTATCATTCAATGAATCAACCACATAAAACACTTCAGAAGTCTTTGTAGTAAACACACCAGAAATATAAGTATAGCTGAACCCAACCAAAGCAATTGTAATTATCAGCATCAGTAAAGTAGCTATAATTGAGGAAATGCCTTTCATAGTTAATTATTGTTTTTTAAATTAAAATGGGGTCGCCGAGAATTTCCGGCAATAGCCTTTTGAACTCGGGTAGCAAGCTTTTTTGAAGATTTCCCAAAGCTTGAATCCTAGACCAAACTAGATGACAACCCCATCATTACACAACCACCTTGAACTAATATAATCTTCTATTTTCCTTTTCTTATAAATAAGTTGCATATGAGGTAAAGTAAAATCTTTTAAAAATTTATACGTTTTTGAGGATACTAAAAATTCTAACACAGTCCATTTACAATCAGAAAATCTCCCACTTACTATTTCCTTTTTAGCTTTATAGGATGTTATAGAAATCGAACACTTCAACAGTTTTCTGATAGCAGAAGATAATTCTTTTTGTTCACTTCCACTACCAATCTTAATAATACATTGTGGATACTTAGGTCTTTTAATACAAACACTACCATCACCATCTATCAATCCAGCCAAATAAGCACCAAATGACTTAGGAGTTTTAATCGTCCAAAATGGTGGTCTTGGCGGATCTTTAAAGTCTATATCTAATGTTTTGAAAGTTTCTAATAATCTAGTAACTCCAATATGCATTATCCACCTCTCTCTTTTACTTTCTTTCCATATACCAGATTTTCGCTTAAATAACATCTTGGATAATTCTGTAAATTTTAACAGCATTGGGAATGATTTTTCAGCCACACATAAAGAAATCAAATATTTAGCAGATTTTCTGTCCTTTTCCCAGTAAGTTCTGAAAGAACCATCACTTTGTGCTACTCCCACCCAATATGCTAATTTTTCTGATGGTTCAATTTTTACTTCTTCTTGCATTTCAATCACTAAAATGATTTTAGGAATTGAAATATACTTAGTTTTCGGGACAGTAGACTTCCGATGGTTTAAAAAAATAAAAATGGGGTTGCCGAGATTTGAACTCGGGTTGCCGCCAAGTTGGTAGCAATCCCCAAGGCGGAATACTAGACCAAGCTATATTACAACCCCTTATGCTATATTTGATAGCAAATTCCAAATTTAAATTATATGAATGAACTGGAAAAACTGAGAGAAACTATTACTGTCGTTGGTAGAAATAAAGAAGATTTAAACAACCTAGGAACTAAAGCTTCTGGCTTCATAGGAAAACACATAGTCGGCACTGATGAAGACGCACATTTGACAACAGCTGTTCACATTGATTTGTTTAAACCGCATGTAATTCTCTGCTCAGGTAAAAGAGGTTCAGGCAAAAGCTATTCAATCGCAGTAATTTTGGAAGAACTTCTTCAACTGGAGAAATTTTATTTGGATAGAACTGCTGCTGTTGTATTTGATCCTGTTGGTATTTATTGGAGCATGAAATTTCCTAATGAACAGCAGCGTGAGCTGACGATTAAATGGAATTTAGAACCAAGAGGATTCGAGGGTGTTAAAATTTATGTTCCGGCAGAATTGCAAGAAGCTTATGAAAATGCTGGCATTCCAGTTGATTATGCAATTGCTATATCAGCAAAGGAATTCTCCCCCGAAGATTGGATTTTAGCATTTAATTTTGAACCAACAAGCGAATTTGCAATAAATCTTCAAAGAAAAGTCAATGCACTTTTAGAGGAAAAGTTCGATTTTACCATAGACGATTTAATTACAAGAATTAAGGACGACGAGCAGATATCACAGCATGTCAAGAATGTTTTGGTGAATTATTTTGAAGTTGCCAAAGGGTGGGGAATTTTTGCTGAGAAAGGGATGAAGATAGCTGATATAGTCAAAGCAGGAGAGGTTAGTGTAGTAGACTTGTCTAGAGTTAAAGGCGAAGAATGGGGCATAAGGAATTTGCTTGCAGCATGGATTACACGGCAGGTTTATCGTGAGCGTGTTATAGCAAGAAAAGAAGAAGAATTAGCTAAGCTTGAAGGAAGGCAACCTAAAACAACTTTCCCCCTAACATGGCTGGTGTTTGAGGAGGCGCATAATTTCATACCATCTGACAGGCAGACAGTTTCTTCAGAATCAATAAAGATGATAGCTAAACAAGGAAGGGAGCCTGGAGTAGGTTTGGTAGTAATTAGTCAAATGCCAAATCGCATTCATCAAGAGATAATTTCACAGACAGATATTGTTATTTCGTTTCGGTTGACCAGCAGAGACGATTTGCAGGCATTGCATAGTGTGATGCAGACTTATGTCAGAGAGAAATTGGAAAAGGTTATAGGGGATTTGCCTAGAATTGCTGGAAGTGCGACCATTTTGGACGACAATCTAGAAAAAATATTTACTGTGAATATAAGGCCTAGACTTTCACATCACTCGGGAAGTACAGCAACAATTGTTTAGCAAGTTTGTATTTTCGATTATCTTATTGTCAATACTGCAGTACTGCACATGCTCGATGTGCATAATCTTAAAGTGTGTTTACCAGATGTTAATGTTGCCAGTGGTTTTATTGTTGCCAACTGCCCTGGTAAGATTAAACCTGAGTATAATTGCTTAATTTCCGATTCTGATAAAGCTCTGTTGTAGATGCGGACTTCGTCGATTGCGCCATTGAAGAAATTGGTTGAACATACGTCAGTCCCAGAATAACAACCTATGTGCATGATAGCGTTAGTTGCAGTAAGAAAACCTCCAAATGGTTTGTTGAATTTGTCTTGACCATCGAGGTATAGACGGACAGTTCCACCTGTATCGGTTGCGACAAGATGCTGCCACGTATTTGCTTGCAGGCCGATGTTCTGGTTTCCAAACGTGGCATAACTCCATATGGAACTATCAGCCCAAGTGACAAAGCCTGTGCCTCCTCTTACCAACAGACTATATTGACCATCTTTATGAACTACAGTACTGTCGCTTCCAAGTGTAGGTTTCACCCATGCTTCTACAGTAATGTCACCGACAATATTAACGTTACTGCCATCATTCTGTTTTATTCCGTCATCCACGCCGTCAAACTGTATAGCTTTCCCATACTTTCCATCAATCCACATAGGACCATTAATCAAACTACCAATATTCCTATTCCCAGAATTATCACTTGCTGTGCTACCACTCCCTTCATTAAAGCTCCAATAACCAACCAAACCTTGGATGTTTGGAACAACAGCTATAGGAATACTGTTGCCATCCAAAGTAGCCCTCATACTATTAACAACGGCAGTACCGCTATTGCTGATAGTAACTGTGTCATTCAAAGAATCGACCACATAAAACACTTCAGCGGTCTTTGTAGTAAACACACCAGAAATATAAGAATAGCTGAACCCAACCAAAGCAATTGTAATTATCAGCATCAATAACGTGCCTATTATCGAAGAAATAGCCTTGAACATAATTAATCTTTGAAATAGAAACGGAAAAAGTTTTGTGGGTTAGCTTACATACTTCACTATTTTAGTTACAGTGCCAATGCCTTTAGTCTTGCCTTCCCTAAATACGAATTTTTCACCAACACTCAAATAAGCCGGCTTATACTTGAATACAAATTCAACATTGCCTGTTTCACCAGCCTTCATATACGTCTTATCTATTAATTTGACCTTTGCAGTTTCAGAAACTGTTGACAGATGAATAATTGGTTCATAGCCGTTTGCAATTCTTGTCGGATGGTGTAGAATTAAAATCTCCGCTTCAAAACTTTTAACAGCTTTTGGCTTCAATTGTTCCTCGCATAAAATCATGCCCCTTTCAATTTCGTCATTCTTAACTCCTCTAACGGCTATGCCAACTACCAACCCAGCATCGGCTTCTGACAATCTTCGGTAATGCATTTCAATGCTAGTGGCTTTTATTTTTCTGAAATTACCAGTGGCATCAGGCCCTAAAAGCAGTTCTTTGCCCGCTTGCAGTCTCCCTTGTTTGATAGTCCCAGATACAACAGTACCAACACCAGTAACATCGTATACCCTGTCAATAAACATCAGGAATGGTTTGTCCAAGTCTTTCTTTCGTTCAGGAAGCATGAGCAAAAGTTTATTCAAAAGCCCATATCCTTCCAATGTCGCAGCCGAGGTTTTCAACACCGGCACCACAGCTTCTAGTTTATCGATAGCAACTCTCAAATCATTCTCATCTTTTATTGCAAGAGGAATCTTGCCTATATTCTTCAACAAATTATCAATCTGTTCTTCAACTTCACTTATCCTCTTTTCCCCCATCTTGTCGACTTTTGTGATGCAAACTATAATCGGCAGACTCATAGCTAATAGCAATCCCAAATGTTCTCTGGTTATATGCGTAACCCCATCATCCGCAGCAATTACCAGCAGCCCATAGTCTATATCCTGCCCAACCAACCCGCGTATAGTGCTGCGCAACCAAGCCTCATGACCTACTGCGTCAACAAAACTTACAACTTTGTCAGCCTTTTCAACTACCTGAGCTCTCTCTTTCTTATCTCTAGGATTCTTTAAGTGCAATGGTTCATTTTTTTTAAACCCCATCAGAGCAAAATGCAAATCTGCCGACAGCCTCCTTTCTATTTCATGAGGTAAAACATTAAGATACAGCCAGTGGGTGCCTTTTAAGTCCGGTTTGCCTGTCATTAACGCTGCAACTAGAGTGGATTTTCCATGATGGACATGCCCAGCTACCCCTAAAATTACATGATTCTGCACACCATTTGTGGCCGATTTCTGGATCAAAACTTTCCCGATTAAAGTGCCATTTTCCCTAAATCTCTCAACTTTGACTATATCCGCATTATTCTCCATTGCAATTGTTTTCAATACATTAACAGTTTCTTCAAATTCCAAATCTGTCAATCCTTTAGTCTTCCCTCCATCGTCAACACCAATGATGTAAATAGCATCCCCCTTGCCCGTCTCCAACAGATATTTCATTTGGGTGGCAAGATGCTGCCGTTTTTCCTCCTTTAAGTGGACATTCGCAATAAGCCTTTCTTTGAATTCTATGTTTTTATTTTCTTTATTCGGAATTAGCGTCATACTGAGAAGATTATTATTGGTTGCTACATTTAAAGTTAACTTAATCTACAAAATCAATTAAATTATTATGAGGCATTTGGCGGCTCTGATAGTTTTTAGTTATTTGTCTTTTCTAATAGCGGTAGTATACGCGCAATCTACAGGGACTTTTGTCATAACCGGCAAGGTTTTGGATTCTACAACGGGAAATCCCATAGCAAGCGGCAATGTCACTGCGATAGTGAAGGAAAACGGCAATAGAAATACAAGCGAAATTGTCGCTGGCTCCTATTCGGTCAATCTAACATCCAACTTAACCGACAAAAAGATTAGCATAGGAATAATAACCAACAGTACAGATGGAAAAATCGGGTACAGTTCTCTGGTAGCAAATTTGGGCGGACAGGCAACACAAGATCAAAAATGTTCTGCCAGAAGATGGCGCTTTAATGGCACAGCCGTAGATTCCAAATCAGGCACAGTAATCTCCAGCGGCACAGTTTCCATCAGTGCAAAAGAAACTGATGAATCAAACTCCACAACATTTTCCAATGGTGCATGGGACATATATTTCAGCCCCTGCCTGATTTCTGGAGATATTAATACATTTCAAATAAAAATCCTGGATGGCAGCAAAGTAGGCGAGATGTTCTTAAGATTGGTGGCCAAGTAAGTTTATAAAAATAAACATAGATATGTTAGTATCCTATATCGATTTCAGGGAGTCTATAAATGTTTAGCGAAAAGTACCGGCCGCAGAAATTGAATGAAGTGATCAATCAGAGGCATGTTATTGAACGGATGAAAGCTTTTGTTAAAAAAAGGGATATACCTAATCTCCTTTTTGCAGGGCCTGCTGGTACGGGGAAAACCAGCACCGCACTGTGCATGGCTAAAGAATTGTACGGTGGTGCTTGGCGCCAAAATGTTTTAGAATTAAATGCGAGCGATGAAAGAGGAATTGATGTAGTAAGAGGGAAAGTAAAAGATTTTGCACGGGCAGTTGCGATAGCTGAAGTTCCTTTCAAAACTGTAATTTTAGACGAAAGCGACGCCTTAACAACAGAAGCACAGCATGCATTAAGGCGAACAATGGAGGATTACTCCAGGGTAACTCGTTTCATTTTGATTGCCAACTATTCTTCGAGGATAATCGAACCCATACAAAGCAGATGCGCAGCATTTAGATTTAAAATGCTTTCTGAAGACGACATTAAAAAATTCATAGAAAAAATAATCGATGGCGAGAAGCTCAAAATTACAGATGATGGTATAAATGCTATGATTTACATCAGCGAAGGCGATTTGAGGAAGGTTTCCAACTTGCTGCAGACAGTTGTTTCAACAGACGAGAAAATAACTGAGGATGTTGTTTACGACGTTGCAAGCAAAGCCAGACCAACAGACGTGCGTGAGATGATGGAATTGGCTTTGAAAGGCAAGTTCCAAGAGGCTAGGAAAATTTTGCATGATTTAATTTTGAAACAAGGTTTATCTGGCAGTGATATAGTAGCTGAGTTGCACAGGCAGATGTATTCTCTAGACGGTCTGACAGAGGAGAAGAAAGTTCAGCTAATCGAGAAATGCGGTGAATGCGACTTTAGGCTGAGTCAAGGCGGAGGCGACCTTATCCAACTTGAATCACTTTTAGCTCACTTTATGCTGCTCTCTAAAAAGTAGACTTTCATGTGGACACAAAAATACAAACCCAAAAGCTTGAATCAGTTCGTGAATCAAAAGGAAGCAGTTAAAATTTTAGATGAATGGAATAAAAAGCCTCCTAAAAATAAGGCTCTGTTGTTCTGCGGTCCTCCTGGTGTAGGAAAATCCGCATTGATTGAAGCTTATGCTGCAGAAAATAATTTGGACTTAATACAGATGAATGCATCAGACTATAGAAGTGCTAAGCAGATAAAAGAAGTTATAGGAAAATCCATCTCACAGCAAACTTTATTCAAGAAAGGGAAGATTTTCTTCATTGATGAGATTGACGGATTGTTTGGGAGGGAAGATTTTGGAGGGGCAGGAGAATTGATTGCTATTATCAAACAATCTAGATATCCTATTGTTTTTGCGGCTAACAATCCCTATAACTCTAAGTTACGATCACTGATAAGCTATTGTCTGTTAATTAAATTCAGTAAAATTTCTGTTTGGGATATAGAGAAGAGATTAAAAGAGATCTGCAAAAATGAAGGTATAGCTTACGACGAGGATGTTTTAAGGCAATTGGCTAGAGTATGCAATGGTGATCTGCGTTCTGCAATAATTGATTTGGAAATAGTTGCTTCTGGAGGGGAAAAACTTTCTTTGAAGGATTTAGAAGACTTAAGCCCTAGAGAGCGCGAGAAAAATATCTTTGATTCATTGAAAATAATATTCAAGACCAAATCTGCATTGAGTGCCAAACTGGCACTTAACAATGTAGACAAGGATTTCGATGAAATATTTTGGTGGGTGGAAAACAATGTAATTAACGAATATGAAAGCCCAGAAGAATTGGTTGCTGCTTACGACGCGCTTAGCAAGGCAGATATGTTTAAAAGAAGAATTTCGAGCAGGCAGAATTGGCGGTTGCAATCCTATATGATTGATATGATGACTGCTGGAGTTGCCGTCTCTAAAAAAGAGGTCTATAAAAAATTTGTAAAGTATCAATACCCAAACAATATTATAGTCTTAGGTGCTACGAAACAAATCCGGAAGGAAGCCAAGGAACTTAATGCAAAATTTACAAGTTACTTCCATTGCTCAACTCGTAAATTCAAGTCGCAAGTTTTGCCCTATCTTAAAATAATTCTCAGGAATAAGAAATTTAAGGAGAAATTCTTATCGCAATTTGGAATTACTATAGACGATTTGAAAGTTTTATTTGGCTGAAGTGAAATTTGAACGAATGAATACAGAAGGCGACTCTAAAGATATATTGAATTTAGTTTTCAGCACATTGTTATTACAGGGTTCTGGTATCGTATCCACCACTTCATATTCAAGGCTTAACTTGATATTTTTGGCGATTGAAAATTCCTGTATGAAATTTTTATACTCTTCTAAATTGAACCTTAATTCCCCGCAAGTATTGCTTGTGATGACCGTTTCGACTGCCTTTTCTTTTACATTATTGAAGATAAATGGCTCTTCTGATAATGTAGCGGATGATGTGTCTATTATTGATAGTGGTTCAAGCCATCTGCTAACGAGCAGCAATAATGACACTATAACAAATGCCGACAAAATGAAGAATTGTGCTTTCCTAGATTTTAACAAATTGCGCATGTGGAATACCATCAATTAGAATAATATTTTCCTTTGTTATAAATCCATTTTTTTTTGCAATCGACACTATTTCCTTCCCGAATAAATTTCCAATGGTTGCTTTTTCCATAAGTTTAACCGCAGTTTTCTCGTCAATCAATCTTTCGCCGTAAAAATGTTTGCTTACCTTGACTTTAATTTTCTTCCACTTTATTTCTTTGCCTAGAATATCTTCATCACATAGCGCAACTACTACATCGGATTTTATCCTGAAAGCTTTAGCCCAAAACATGTTATCTCTATAAAATTCTAATTGGTGTTTTCGCACCGCATGCTTCGCATACCATGAAAATATACCTATCTTCCTTTATTAGCTTGGTATCTGGCTCACCGCAAACCTTGCAATTTATGAATTCCTGAACGTAACTTTCAATTTTTCTCATAAGATTTTCTCTAGACACTCTTGTATCCAATACCAGAGAATTATTTTTTATGCTTCCCCGTGTTGCTAATTCCTTGAAAAGATATCTGGCCAGATGTCTTGGCTCTCTTCTTAGGACATTTAATAAATCCACAAAATTCTTTAGAATAGTTTTATTCCCTTGTTGTTCATAAGCAAGATCAGGTATAACAAATCTTTCTTTAGTAGCCGTTTTTTTAGGCAAATTATCCATGGCTTTCTTGAGCAATTTCTGATATTCAAATTCCATATAATTATCTAATGCCAGGGGTTTATATCCTCTTTAACTTCCCGGGAAATGGCTCAAATATATATCCTTCATCTAGAAGTTCAGTCAAAACATTTTCTACTGCGTCTTCTGGCAAGCTTAAAATTTCGAACAATTTACTTACTTCCACACCACTGCCTTTATCCAACTCTTGGAGCAGCTGTAAAACTTTGGGCTTATAATCGATTAAACTTGCGCTTAATATGACTTTTACAGATTCTTCATCCATGCCATAAGTTTGCACATAATTTTCCAATTCTTCTTCCGACATGTGGCTAGCTAATTTTCTTATTTCATTCGCAAACTTTTTTTGACCTATTAAATTCCTCAGCACTTCAAGCTTATGCTTTATTTCATAATTTGGTTCAACTTTTTTTGCAATCTCTAAATTAATGTAAACTTCGCCTTGGTACTCCTTTAATTTGCCTATAACCAAAACCATATCCCCCAATTCTATATTTTTGATTGCAGTGACATCCTTGAATGCCTTGACTCTCAAACCCCCGCTTCCGTCATCTAGCGATAAAGACGCATAATTTCCATCTTCACTTTCAAACTTATCCACTGCTGTTGCAACCAAATTAACTCTCGACACCTTTTCACCAAGCTGCATAATCACATAACTTGGTTTCATGTCATCTTTGCTGCCTGCGAAATACTTCCCAGTGACTATATCGGCTATTCTAACTTTTTTTGCAGGTAGCCTGTTCACCAAATCATTTCACCTTCGAGTAGAAATCAACTTTCGGACTGTATATAATTCCTTCCTGTTGCATCTTTCTTAAAATATCTTCAGGGTTTTCAACACCCTGCTCTTTCACCTTCTTAACTATCTCATCAATAGGTATTTCTTTGCCGTATACTGCAGTAAGCTCATCAAGCACATCCAACACTATCCTTATCTTGCTCCTCTGTGCAGCCGTAGCTCTTGCCCCCTCAGCCCTGTCGATATCAATCATTCCTGTCTCATGTTCAAATCCGAACTGCCTCAATGAAGCTTTCATTAGAGTTATTGCGCGCAAAGCATCCTCCTTTATTACTTCATTCCTTAATTGAATTTTTGCTGACGCTTCAGCCATTCTTATCAGTGCCTCATACTGTCTTGGTGTTATTGCAATAGGAGAGTCCTCACCAGAACGTTCCCTCAGGCTTAAATAAAATTGTTTTATTTCATCAGCAGCTTCCCTTGAGAGTTTGGGGTGGCAATTCTTACGCGCGTATGCAACATATTTTTTATATAAGTCATTGTTTATTACCGGTTCAGATTCCACACCACCAAAATGGCGTGATAAGAGAATATGTTCAGTTACTTTCGCATCTGTATCAGGGTTTGGTATATCCCTTAGTGCAAATTTCAAATCAAATCGGGATAAAATAGTTTCTGGTATATCTATTTGCTCTTTGATTGGGAGATAGGGGTCGAATCTTCCAAGTTTAGGGTTACCGCCTGCTAAGATAGTAGTCATAGCTGGTAATGTTGCAATTATATTAGCTTTCGCGATGGAGATGGTTTGTTGCTCCATCATTTCATGCAGGGCGACCTGGTCTGTTCTTTCAATTTTTTCAAATTCGTCTATCGCGCAAAGACTTCGGTTGGTCATGACCAATGCCCCTGCCTCAAGAACCCAACCACCTAGAAACTCTTCGTCTTTTACAACCGTAGCAGTCAATCCAGCGCCAGTCACACCTTTCCCGCTTACATATCTGCCTCTAGGAATTAGTCCTGAAACAACTTTCATCAAAACGCTCTTGGCTGTATTATGTACTACTATACCATTTGCAACAAACCTATGATATTTAGGAACTTCTATATCAAAGACATCTTGAGATTGCAATCTATTTATCTTAACAACTTTTTCTGTCAATTCTTTATGTATTCTATGAACATGAGATTTGGCATACTTAACCGCAACTTTTAATTTCTGATTCTTCTTTTCGCTTACAAAACCTATATGGCTTCCGAATTTTATTATAGATTCCGATCGTCTTATCATTAAAGAACCAGCCGGTTTACTAACTATTTTACGGCCTTTTATTACCGCACTACGTAGAGTGCCTTCCCACAAAATTCGTGAATGTATTCCAAACCTTAATAGTGACATCTGGACATCTCTGAGAAGTTCTATACTAGTAGATTTCAAACTAACCGATAACCTGCCTCGTCCCTTGGAAAATACAGTCCCATCACCTTCATACAGCCATCTTAGGAATGATGCAACTACAGAATCTCTTGACTGAAATATAAAATCTGGTACTCTCTTTTCATTTAAGAATGACAACAATTTTGCAATATGGCCGCGATTAACTCCATAATAAGTAACTTTTGGGCTAGCTCTTTTGTGCATATATACACCAACTGGAGCATCAAAATAATTTTTAAATATCTTGTTTATTTTTGGGACAATATCTTGTTCATCCTTGTTAACTACAAAACCTACTCTGGTTTTAGTTATCCAACCATCCGCTATGATATAGCCAAACAAACTAGCCAACTCATCATCCACAAATTCGGGAACTTTTATGTGCCAACTTTTATGGTAATAAGGATAATCAATCCAGTTGGTTTTTACAAGACGTTTCTTCCTGCAATCGATTTTTGATAAAACCCTTACCTTGTCACCAAGCTTTATTTCATCCAGTCTTTTCCATTTTTGTTTAGTATCTTTTTGGACTAGAACTGGCTGATTATAAGTACCGCGAATAGATTTTCCAGTCTCTGTTATTATTTCTAGAATGGGTTGCTTTCTATAAATATGGAATCTATTAGTTTTTCCCGCGTTCCTACCCATTCCCATATGCACTTTATAATTAATATTCTCTAAATGACGAGATCCCATTTTTCCTATTTTCAGAATAGTTCCATCAGACATTACTACTCTTTCGTCAGCAATCAAGCATGACGGATCTCCGACTAGCAAGACATGAATAGTTCCTCTTACCCTTGATCTGTCTTTTTGTATATGTGTCTCTCCGCCGAAAAGTTGTAACGCTATGGCTTCCTTGATTTCTTCTAACCCATATATTGCAGGTGCAATTGAATTCATAAGTTTGCTGTAAATTTCAGGATCATTAGCCAATTCCAAAATCTTCTGTTCATTCTCCGCAGTTATATCCAATTCTTCCCATTCAATCTCTACAGACTCCACATGATTCGCTTCAAGATAAATCTCCATCTGTCTGGATGGTGTGCCTTTAACTCTTTTTGGCAATTCTTTTAAAATACCCACAATTTTAATTCTATTGCCGGGCTCTGTTTTATTCTGCATCTTCGGTGATGTCAGGTCTTCTTTAAGGTAAATCCTCAAATCAGAAGGCCTTTCACCTTCCGTAATTTCGAAGGGTTCTTCTACTGCTAGCCATCGGGCGTCATATAATTTTTGGCCAGCAAGCTTGAACGCTTTCCTGTTTCCGCATGCCGGATTTTCGCATTCCAGAGGAGCTTTCAGCATCCTTTCCGTCTGGATTATTGTTAGTTTGCTGTCGCATTCCAAGCATTGAAAAATGGCTTCGCTAACCTCAGGACGAACTTCACTTGCACGCTTGACCATCCCATCGACAACAATCATTTTTCCGATGTGTTCTGAACGCACATTTCTAATTCTAATTTCCTTGCTTTCAGGCAGATTGTAAAATCTTACTCTAATTTTCGCATCAACCACGCCAGTATCGATTTGTTTCAGCGCATCCTCAGCAATCCCAATAGTTTCCTCAGGATTTTCAAGCAAATAATCTGTAAGGTCAACATCAAATTTATCTAATAAGGAAAAATCAACTTTAAGATACTTTTTATTTTCAGAGAATATTTCCATTAGTTCATCTTTATAAAATTCATTGAAAAAATCGGAAAATTTCTCCAGTATGTTTTCTCTTTCCATGGCTATAAGAATATGAAATCATATTATTTTATGCTTTTCTGTAAATGAAATCCTTCCTAAAATAATTGGAATTGTCCTATTTTATCACAGCTTTAAGCAATTTTATCTTTTACCACAGCTTTAAGCGATTTTAATTTTTTATAGACCTTTTCTACTGCAATATTCACGTCTTTTATAGTTCTTCCGCCTGTGCAAACAATCTTCCCTGAGCCAAAAAGCAGGAATGCAACTTTCGGATCTGCCATTCTATACACCAATCCGGGAAACTGTTCAGGCTCGTATTCAGAATTTTCCAGCTTGTACGCAATAGTATCTAATTTTAGTTTTCCTTCAATCTTTGCAGAGGCAACAATATTTTCTACTTGGACTTTATATCCTCTAGGTACTTTAGTTCCCGTCTTTTCAACTATCTTTACAACTTTCTTAAAAACTTCATTGACATCGTCCAAACTCCTGGCGCCTGTGCAAACAATCTTCCCTGAGCCAAAGATTAATGCTGCCGCTTTAGGCTTATCAATTCTATACACCAATCCGGGAAACTGTTCAGGCTCATACTCCATGCCTTCAAGTTTGGATACAATCTTCTCCAAAGGCACAACAACACCCAATGCAGCTGAAGCAACAATATTTTCTACCCTTATATTAAAAGCCACGCAACCACCTGTTAGCTATATATTTGTATGGAAAAGTTTAAATACCCTTTTTTAACCGTTTCGATAGCTTCTTAAGATACTTGATTAAATTATGCCTACGCCAAGTAATTATCCAGGTCAAGCAAGAAACTGTTTAATTTCCATGCAGGAACTATGATTGTATTATTTTCTTTGAGCAGCTCCTCTTCGAAAAGAGTGACTATCAAAGAATAGAATCTAGATTTCTGGCTGGTGTTTAGCATTTTGTTTGCTATCAGATTTTTCTTAAGGAATTTGCGAAATTCTCCAACCCTTTTTTCCTGTTTATTTGCAGCCTTTTTTAATCCACTTTTCTTATACCTGCCTCGGTTCCATTCCTTGCAATCTATGCATAAGACATATCTATTACTTACTGCAACCAAATCAATTTCATATCTGTTTTTTGTCTTGAATACAAAATTTTGCTTCACAAAGAAATGATTATTTCTAAAAATTTCTGCTATGAACCCTTCAAATTCTTTCCAATTAAATTTCTTGATGATATCTTCATGCTGATACCCTTTCAGTAGTTTTTGTTTTATTTTTTCAAGGTCAATCATATCGATTAATTTATCCTCAAGACAGCTGTATTGCATGTGCTGGATGTGCATATCTTTAAAGTGTGAGTGCCTTGTTTAACATCAATTATAATTTAACTAAAAGGAAATACTTAAAGAATGCCAAATAATTATTTGATATTAAGGAGGTAGACAAGTATATCGAATGCAATTAATTTGCCAGACGACAACCTGATCACCGGCATAGACGAAACCTCTATTAAAGAGGCGTCAAGCAGGCCGGGGTGCACTCATAGGTCCTATGGTTATAGCTGGCGTAACAGTACCGAAGTCAAATGAGAAGAAGTTAAAGAACTTTGGCGTAAATGATTCCAAATTGCTGTCGCCCAAAAAAAGGGAAGAGCTATACGGAAAAATAGAAGAGCTCTCAACAAACATAGTGATAATGCGAGTCCAGCCGTGCAAGATAGACAACTATCGGGCTATGGGGATTAATCTGGATAAAATCGAAGCGATGAGGATGGCGCAGATAATAGACCTCAATCTGAATAGTAAAATTTATGTGGATTCTTTAAGCCAGAATTCCAAAAAGTTCAGGCAACTAATTGTCAGCTTCCTGCAAAACAAAGAGGCTGATCTGGTTGTTGAGAATTATATGGACGAGACAATTACTGTAGTGGGTGCTGCTTCGATAATAGCCAAGGTGGAGCGTGATAAGGCAATTAAAGAATTGGCACAGCAGGTCGGCCAGCCGGTAGGCGTTGGTTATAGCCATGATCCGGTTACAATAAAATTTGTGGAGAATTTGATCAAGCAGACCAAGGGGAAATTGCCTGAATATGTAAGGAAGTCTTGGGTGACAACTGAAATGCTGTTGGAAAAATCATGGCAAAAGAAGTTAAAAGATTTTTTCTTTCATAATAAAGAAGACTGTAATGAGGGGAATGCGTGAAATTGATGCGCATATTAACTTTAATTTATACTGGTCTGGGAATAGTAGCTGGTTTTATATCAAATATTTTTGAAGATAGGTTAATCGCAGTTTTGTCCGCATTGCTAATTTATATGATTTCTTATGTGATCCTGGTTTTATCTGCGCGAAGTAAAAAGCGAAGTTGGCTGATGGTTAATAGTTTAATTACCTTTATTTTAGTTTGGCTAGTGGTGTGGATATTCCTGTTTAATACAAGGTGAACGAATGAAAAGAACGCATTATACTAATGAGTTAATTAAGGCTGTAGGCAAAGAGGTGGTAGTTACAGGATGGTGTTTTGATGTCAGAAGCCTTGGCGGTTTAAGTTTCATTTTGCTCAGAGATAAGGAGGGTTTGGTGCAAATCACAGCGCATAAGGATAAAGTTTCTGCAGATGTTTTAAAAAATTGTGGGAAGCTGCACCAAGAAGATGTCATAGGCATTAGAGGTAAGGTAGTTAAAAGCGCTAAAACAAAGTCCGGTGTAGAGGTTATCCCGTCAGAAATAGAAATTATCAACAAGTCACAAACACCACTGCCCCTAGATCCTAGGGAAGTTACAAAAGCTAATTTAGACACACAATTGGATTGGAGGTTTCTATACTTCAGGACAAAGGAAGCAAAAGCCATCTTCAAAATTCAAACCGTCATACTGAAGGCATTTAGGAATTTTTTCCTTGACAGAGGCTATATAGAATTGCAGGCGCCAGTTATAATCTCATCAGCAAGCGAAGGCGGGGCTGAGCTGTTTACTTTGCCTTATTTTGAAAAGCAAGCATTCTTAGCCCAATCACCGCAATTGTACAAGCAAATGGGTGCTATCTCATTTGAGAAAGTTTTTATGGTCGTTCCAGTATTTAGAGCAGAGAAATTCGACCAGCCGACACATTTGAATGAAATAAGGCAGATGGATATCGAGCAGGCATTTTCCACGGATGAAGATGTCATGAAGGTTTTGGAAGAGGTGTTTGTCCATATTTTGAAGCAGGTGAAAAGCGAATGTGAGGAGGAATTGAGAATTTTGGGAAGAGAGTTGAAAATACCGAAACTACCGTTGAAGCAGATTACTTATACAGACGCAATAGAACTGCTTAAGAAAAACAAGGAAAAAATCGAATGGGGCGAGGATTTTTCGAAGACGCAAGAGAAACTTCTGACGAAATCAGTCGGTGAGCATACCTTTTTTGTTAAAGATTGGCCTACTGCGATTAAAGCCTTCTATGCAATGCCGCATGAAGACAATCCTAAAATTTGCAGGGCATTTGACTTGATCTACGATGGTGTTGAAGTATGCTCCGGAACACAACGAATACATATATCAGAACTATTGATAAAGCAGTTGAAGGCAAAGGGATTGAATCCTGATAATTTTAAATATTATGTTGATGCGTTTAGGTACGGATCCATGCCCCATGCAGGCTGGTCTATTGGTTTAGAAAGGCTGACTATGGAGATTACAGACAGAAGCAACATCAAAGAAGTTACAATGTTTCCAAGAGACAGAAATAGGATTACACCTTAATTTAGTTTTTGATTTGCGTTTCCAAGTATCGAAAAGTTTATATGTCGTACGTACGACATTATTAAAGTGAGTTATATGAAAATGAAATTCATTTTGACATTTGACATACCAAGAGAAATGAAAAGTTTGCAGAGGAGAGTGCAAAGGCATTTGGTTAGTATGGGCGCTAGAATGATACAATTCTCTTTATGGGAAACTAGTGAATTACAGTCGCTAATAGACATAGCTAGGGAAATAAAAAGGTCTGGTGGAGACGCTAGAATACTTGAAGAGAGGTTTGTGTTTTAATCTTATTTCTTACGCGTCATTAACAAAACCGAACTTTCTATATGACTACAATACAACTCCTTCAAACTTCCAAATTTACAATCACATAAAAAATTATTCTTCTCCTTATCAAAAATAACTGAATGCTCTTCCGAATCACCTTTGACTTTAAAATGCATTCTCTTGTCAGTTTCCAAATCTAATTTAACCCTACCATCTTTGAAAATCTGCAATGCCTTCTTTTCGATAGCCTTGGAAGCTTTCATTACACTTATTTGTTGTATAGAATTAATAAATTTATGCT
>JACQIA010000035.1 GCA_016198705.1 Candidatus Aenigmatarchaeota archaeon | reverse complement strand
ACATGCAGCGCACAGCTTATTCTGACATTTTTTAACGGTTTGAACTCTTTGAATTCTTCCCTAATCTTCATCAGGACAGGCATCTGCCTTTCAGCCCATTCTATCTTTAGAACACCTTCTTTGGCCAATGATATGTCTTTGACTTTGTGAGGCATTTTATCTCTAAATTATTTGCAAGATTAGTTTTAATAAGGTTGGTTTAGTTTCATGATATTGCTAAATTATTTTATGAGCTCTCAGTTATTTATCGCTTATCGTCTTCTATTTAAATATTTAGCTACTGTAGAATAGTAATACTTAAATATAAGTAACTACTATATAGTGACTATGACAAATGGAAACAAAGAAAGACTAGTAGCCGCACATAACCAGTTTTTGCAAGAGATGCTGATAGAAACTCAGCAATCATTAGGATTTGCCAGAAGTGTTAAAGAAATGAAATTCCTGCAGAATAAAATAACCTACCTAAAACAAAGACTAAAGGGCATTAAATAGTTCCTTTATTTGTTAATCACTAAGTGATTTTATGATAGATTTAAAACCAGTACCATCAGAAGTACTCCATAGAAGGGAGGAAGCTTACCAAAAACATCTTGATTTGGTCTCAAATCCACATGCAAACAGATACAGATTAGCTGGATTGTTAAATTCAGCAGGGTATACAGAAGTTACGCCAGAACATTTTGAAGGTGCAAGACTAGCAACTGGTCCTGATACAAGGTTTGATAGAGATTCTTTGCAGGAAATGTATGGAATAGCTGGTATCTTGTATTTTTATCCTTCAACAATTTTAGTTGCTAACTGGGATGAATATACAAACGGCTCATCCCCAAAAACGAATATACATCTAATAGATGCTTTAAAAATAAGAACTCAAGCAGAAGGAGCAACTCCAAAAATATATTATCCAATAGGCAGTGAAATGCCTATAAAACTTAGCTCTATAAAAACACCACACGAAGATTTTCATCACGCAAGACGTCTTGTGAGAGGAAAACCTACAAATATATCTCAATTATTTTTAGAAGAATTACAAGCTACGCATCCTGATGTAATGATTGGTATCCGAACTTGGGATGATATTAAATGGGCTATTATAGATGTTTCAAGGGAATCAAATGGGTATAATATCCGTCCAGAAACGGAAGAGATTATTAGGCATGTAATTGGAGCTGTCAAATCCATGGAAAGCTCTCTAACTCCACGTGAAATTCAATATCTCTTCCTAGCTTCATTGAATATTAAAGACCTTTCGGAATTTCTAAACAGCAGAAATCATGTGCAGGCTTTAGAAAAATTAAAACTTGTATTATAGTTTTCGCAAATAAACACATAATCTTTTTAAACCTTAAAAATCAAACTAAAAGTGGGTTTCAATTAAGGCTGTTTTAGTATTAGAAGACGGGACGATATTCGAAGGTATTGGTTTCGGTTATCCTACAGAAATTACAGGCGAGGTAGTTTTCAATACTGGAATGGTTGGATATCCTGAATCATTAACTGATCCGTCTTACTATGGACAGATTTTAGTTCAAACTTATCCATTGATCGGCAATTATGCCGTTTCTTCGCATAAGATTACAAACAATTTTGGCATTCCTCTGCATTTCGAATCGGATAGAATACAGGTGACTGGTTATTGCATATCTGAATTGCAGAAAAATCCAAGCCATTGGGCCCAGGAAGAAACTTTGGATGAATGGCTGAAAAAAGAGAAGGTTCCTGGAATTTACGGCATTGATACAAGAGAGTTGACAAAGAAATTGCGAATCAAAGGTGTGATGTTGGGAATTTTAAATATTGCAGAAGAAATAGACATGCAGGAAATAGAATCAAAAACAAATTCCATAGAAGATCCGAACACAAGAAATTTAGTAAAGACTGTAAGTGTTGATAAAGTTGTTGAATACAATTCAGGCAATTCTCCTAAAGTTGTTCTGATAGATTGCGGTGTGAAGTTTGGCATTTTAAGAGAGCTGTTGGCAAGAAATGTTGATGTGATAAGAGTTCCGTATGATTTTTCTGCTGAGAAAATTCTAAGTTACAATCCTGCTGGAATTGTTGTATCAAACGGTCCTGGTGATCCTAAGATGTGCGTAAAAACTATTGAAACCGTTAGAGGGTTTTTAGAGACGGATATACCATTAATGGGAATTTGTTTGGGAAATCAAATTTTAGGTTTGGCTGCAGGCGGAGATACTTACAAGTTGAAATTTGGCCATCGTGCACAAAATCATCCCTGCATGGATTTGCAAACAAAGAATGTTTACATCACGACACAAAATCATGGATATACAATTAAACCAGAATCACTAGAAAATACAAATTTCGTGGTTAGTCACATTAATGTCAATGACAAAACTGTGGAAGGAATCAGGCATAAGAGCAAGCCAGTTTTTGGCGTCCAGTGGCATCCTGAAGGGCCTGGGCCTTTGGAAAGCGGATTTTTATTTGACAATTTCATCCGAGGGATAAAAAATGTCGTGCAATGAAACAATAAAAAAAGTTCTGCTACTAGGTAGCGGGGCAATTAAAATTGGTGAAGCGGGTGAATTCGACTACGCCGGTGCCCAAGCAATCAAAGCATTAAGAGAAGAAGGGATAAAAGTAATTTTAGTAAATCCGAATATAGCTACTATTCAATCAGATAAAAAATTTGTTGATGAAGTTTATTTCGTTCCATTGACATCTGAATTTCTAGAAAAAGTTATAGAAAAGGAAAGACCTGATGGGATTTTATTAAGCTTCGGCGGGCAGACTGCACTGAATGCTGGAATGGAATTATATGAAAAAGGAATTCTAGAAAAATACAATGTGGAAGTTTTAGGGACAGGAATTTTTGCAATTGAAACTTGTGATAACAGGGATGAATTTAGAAAGCTGATGGTTAAAAACGATATACCTATACCAAAAAGTAAGAAGGCTAATTCGATTGACGAAGCGCTAGAGGCTGCGAAAGAAATCGGCTATCCTGTGATGATAAGAGTTGCTTACACTTTAGGAGGTCAGGGTTCAGGTGTGGCTTACAATTTCAAGGAATTAACAGAAATAGCAGCCCGTGGTTTAGCGTACAGCAGAATAAACCAAATTTTGATTGAAGAATATGTTGGGAAATGGAAGGAGATTGAATATGAAGTGATGCGAGATTCGGCTGATAACTGCACAATAGTTTGTAATATGGAAAACTGGGATCCTATGGGAGTTCATACTGGTGAAAGCATTGTTGTAGCTCCATCGCAAACTTTAACAAACAGGGAATATCATGAATTGAGGATGTTGAGTTTTAAAGTTATCCGCGCATTAGGAATTGTTGGGGAATCCAACATACAATTTGCTGTTCATCCTGACAAAGAAGAATATCGTGTGATAGAAGTCAACTCAAGACTGTCGAGAAGTTCTGCATTAGCTAGCAAAGCAACCGGATATCCAATTGCGTACATTGCTGCGAAGCTAGCTGCAGGCTACACTTTACCAGAATTAGTTAACAAAGTCACAGGCGTTACCACTGCTTGCTTTGAACCAGCGTTGGATTATATTACAATTAAAATTCCGAGATGGGATTTCCAGAAATTCAAGAACGTTAGCAGACGAATAGGGACACAAATGAAATCTGTTGGAGAAGTGATGGCAATAGGAAGAACTTTCGAAGAGACAATACAAAAAGCTGTCAGGATGCTTGATATTGGAAAGGAATTGACAGATGTTGATGATATCAGACCTGATTTGGAAAAGATAAGATATGAATTGGAATTTCCAACTGACAAAAGAATTTTTTATGTTGTAAAGGCGCTGCAAGTTGGGATGGCCATAGATGAAATCCATATGTTGAGTGGTATAGACGAGTGGTTTTTGTACAAAATAAAAAATATTGTTGGCTTTGAGAACAAATTAAGAAATTCAGAATTATTGCCAAATTTATTGAAGGAAGCAAAGCAGTTGGGATTTTCTGATAAAAAAATAGGGAAATTGGTTGGGAAGAGCGAAGATGAAATAAGACGCTTGAGGAAATCTTTTGGAATAATTCCGGTGGCAAAACAGATAGACACTTTAGCGGCAGAATGGCCTGCGGTTACCAATTACCTTTACCTAACTTATCATGGAAATGCAGACGACATAGACTTCCAACGAAAGAATAAAATCATAGTTCTTGGCTCAGGATGCTACAGGATTGGAAGCAGCGTTGAGTTTGACTGGTGTTGTGTGAACATGGCTTGGGCGCTAAAGGACAAAGGTGTTGGTGAAGTTATAATGATAAACTATAACCCGGAAACCGTTTCAACCGATTATGACATCTTAGACAAACTTTATTTCGAGGAGTTGACATTAGAAAGGGTTTTGGACATAGCAGAAAAGGAAAATGTTGATGGCGTTGTTGTTAGCGTAGGCGGGCAGATACCAAACAATGTTGCTTTGAAACTTGTGGATAATGGAATTAAAATACTTGGAACGTCTGCAGAAAATATAGACAGATCGGAGGACAGGGCTAAATTCAGCGCGATACTTGATGAATTAAAAATACCACAGCCTATATGGAGCAGGTTGGAAAACTTGGAAAATGCAAAGAGATTTGCACAAGAAATCGGATATCCTGTTTTGATTCGCCCGTCTTATGTTTTGTCAGGCTCTGCAATGCAGGTAGTCAATGACGAACATGAATTGGAAAATTATTTGAAAGTTGCAGCTGATGTTTCACGCGAGCATCCTGTTGTGATATCTAAATTTTTCATTGAATCGAGGGAAGTGGAAGTTGACGCTGTGAGTGATGGTGAGAATGTATTCATTGGAGCCATTTTAGAACATGCTGAAGAAGCTGGTGTGCATTCAGGGGATGCTACAATCTCTATTCCAACCATCACAATCAGTGAAGATGTGAAAACCAAGATTCGCGATTATACTAGAAAGATAGCAAAGGAGTTGAGAATCAAAGGTCCTTTCAATATCCAATATCTGGTGAAGAATGGGAATGTTTATGTGATTGAATGCAATCTTAGGGCTAGCAGAAGCATGCCTTTTGTTTCTAAAACAGTTGGTGTTAATTTGATGGGGTTGGCTGCCAATGTTTTTCTAGGTAGTAAGGTTGATGATAGTGAAGCTGTTCCAACAAGATGGGCAGTCAAGTCTCCGCAATTTTCTTTCATGAGGTTGGAGGGAGCTGATCCTGTTACTAGTGTGGATATGGCATCAACGGGTGAGGTGGCTTGTTTTGGAAAAGATTTTAATG
Organism: Candidatus Aenigmatarchaeota archaeon; assembly: GCA_016198705.1. Lineage (GTDB taxonomy): Archaea > Aenigmatarchaeota > Aenigmatarchaeia > CG10238-14 > SCSR01 > JACQIA01. The sequence continues at coordinate 31,679 of JACQIA010000035.1, read as the reverse complement.
AGGCGTTCTTGAAATCATTGATTGCATCTGGATTTAAATTGCCTAAGAAGACTATACTTTTGTCTACTGGACCTATGAAAACTAAAATGTATTTGCTTGAAAGTGTGATGAAGTTGGTTGAGATTGGATTTGAATTATATGCTACTGAAGGTACTGCGAAATTCTTGGAGTCTAATGGAATTAAAACAACCATACTTCATTGGCCATTGGATGGAAAGGAACCGAATGCTTCAACTTTTATTTCTGGAGGTAAAATTGATTTGGTCATCAACATACCAAAAAGCTATGAAGAGGAAGAGATTACAAATGATCATTTGATAAGAAGGAAGGCTGTTGAGTTTGGTGTTCCGATTATAACAAATGCTGAACTGGTGAAGATTTTAGCAGGTGCATTAGAAAAGCCAATAAGTCTAGGAATATAGCCCCGGGCAGATTCGAACTGCCGTCCCGAGCTATCTCTCATACGACCAGAGGCGTATACACTCTTTCGTATCCTTGGCCGCTAGACGACGGGGCTATAGTTAATAGAATATTTTGATAAACTTATAAAATCAAATTAATTGTTGAGAACTTATGCGAATCTTACAAACACATGCGGACTTCATAGAATACGAACCCATACAAAAGGAAATTGAAAGGGCGGAGGACGTAGAGAGGAAAAAGTATATGCAGGAAAATGTATTGATTCTGTTCACATCAGTGGAAGACGGCGACGATGAAGCTGTAGCAAAAAAGGCTATAGATGATGTAAAAGATTTTCTGCAGAAAATAAAAATAAACAAAATACTGATATATCCATTCGCACATCTAAGCAGGAATTTAGCTAAACCTGGTGCTGCATTGAAAATTTTAGAAAACATGGAAAATTATGCGAAAAGTTTGGATATAGACACATCCAGAGCGCCGTTTGGCTGGAACAAGCAATTCAACTTGAAAACAAAAGCACATCCTTTGGCTGAACAATCAAGAGCATATGTTGCTGGCGAAACTAAGGAAAAAGTTGAGCAGAAAGTCCAAATCAAAAAACCAAAAGTCAGGGAAGAGGAACTGGGTGAGAATGACCACAGAGTGATAGGAAAGCAGTTGGATTTGTTTAGTTTCCAGGAAGTTGGACCGGGAATGGTTTTCTACCACCACAAAGGAATGCTATTGAGAAACACTTTGATAGATTTTTGGAGAAAGGAGCATTTGAAGGGGGGCTATCTTGAAATCAACACGCCAACTCTGCTCAATAAAAAGATATGGGAAATTAGCGGCCATTCGGAGCACTACAAGGATTTGATGTTCTTCACTGAAGTTGAGGATGTAGATTTTGCACTAAAGCCGATGAACTGTCCGGGTGCCATCTTAGTTTTTAAAAACACGAACAGAAGCTACAAGGATTTGCCATTGAGATTAGCTGAATTGGGCCTAGTAAGCAGAAATGAATTGAGTGGTGTATTATCTGGTTTGTTTAGAATGAGGGTGTTTACTCAAGACGACGCGCATATTTTTGCAACGCCGGAGCAGTTGGTTGTGGAAATAGATAAAGTTGTAGATATAGTTGATTATTTCTACAAGGTTTTTGGCTTTGAATATCATGTGGAATTGTCTACGAAGCCTGAGAAGTCGATGGGCTCGAAAGATATTTGGGACAAGGCTGAGAGTGCATTGAAAAAGGCGTTGGAAAAGAAAAAAATAAAATTCAAAATAAATGCTGGTGAAGGAGCTTTCTACGGACCCAAGATTGATTTTCACATCAAAGACTCTCTTGGTAGGACTTGGCAGTGCGCAACAGTTCAAGTTGATTTCATGCAGCCTGAAAGATTTGATTTGGGATATGTAGGCGAGGATGGCAAGCTGCATAAACCTGTGATCATCCATCGAGTTGTTTATGGCAGCATAGAGAGATTCTTGGGAATTTTAGTTGAACATTTCAAAGGCAAATTTCCTGTATGGCTGTCTCCAGTACAAGCCAGAGTTCTGCCTATTTCAAATGATAATTTAAAATATGCTGAAAATGTTTTTGGGATATTGAAGGAAAACTATATTCGTGCGGAGATTGATAAAGCGTCTTCTACCATCGAACATAAGATAAGGGATGCCCAGCTGCAGAAATTACCGTATATGTTGGTTGTTGGAAAGAAAGAAGAAGCAAACAAGACTATAGCTGTTAGAACTATTGATGGCAAGACAAAATACGGTGTGAAATTAGAAGAATTAATAAAACAAGTTCAAGACGAAAATAAAAGGTTTAAATAACTACCCAACAGCTTTAGAATTATTCCACGCCAACTTAAACAAAGGCTCCAAAACTTCTTTAGCCGCATGCTCGCTTTTGCTCCACATAGCCAAGTCTTGTGTTGCATGCACAGTCTTTTGGTCAGTTAATGAAAATACCAGCTCTTTGCCATCCACCACGGCAAACCTGCCTGAAACCGGCAGTTCTTTATCGTTTACATTTCTTATTTCCGCAAACCCGCCAAGTGCCTTAACTGCATCTGCGGATTTCTCTGTGCTGCTGGTAAGTATCTTTATGTCAACTCCCTTATCGCTCGCCTTTTTCAATGTATCAAAATGATGCTCATACAGTTCATTCAATCCTTCCGGAGTGGTTAAGATGTTTATTTTTTTATCGGCATCTTTAAACATCGAAGTCAATTGCTGATGTAAAGAATATCTGCCCTTCAAAGCTCCTGTAAATTCTTCTGGAGCAACTAATTTCAATCCTTTGGTGAAAATTTCATTCAGTTCTTTTAAAACTGGTGAAGACTTTAAATCATTTATTCTTTCCTGGGTGTCTTTGAAATCCTCTTCCATCTTCTTCTTTGCTCTCTCCAAAGACTCTTCAGGAGCCATTGCAACATATTTCAAAGGCTTTGATTGCTGTGCTGCTACAAAACCCTTTTCGGCTAATGACTGTAAAATATCGTAAGTCCTGCTTCTAGGGACGCTTGCTATCGCTGACAGCTCACCGGCAGTAGAAGTCCCGCGAGCCAAAAGCGCCACCCAAAGCTTTCTTTCGTATAAATTAAGCCCAATTCCCTTCAATGCATCCATTACTTTGTTTGAAGCTAACCCCATTTAATCACTCTTAAATTTATTAGACGTTTGATATTTAAGCATTTAAACTTGCTGTTACTGGCTAATAACAATAAAAAACGGAAGTTATTTAAATTTAACCTGCCTTGCCTTGAGATGAATAAAGCTTCTTTACTCTAGTTATCGTATCAGCCTCGTCAGGACCCTTGTCATCACGCACCCTAACAAATCTAGGAAATCTCAGCCCAAATCCCGACTCATAATTTGGAGATTTTTGAATTTCTTGATAACCGACTTCCAAGACAATTTTGGGCTTGACAATTACTATCTTACCATTTTCCGATATAATTATTTTTTTTAATTCCTTAGTCATAAGTTCGTATTCGTCTTCATTCAAACCTGTCGACATCATGCCGCAACTTAGAAATTTGCCTGTATTTGGATCTCTACATGCCAGCTCGTAGCTCGTCAACCATTTAGTTCTTCCACCTTCCCCCCATATTGCACCTATTATCACCAAATCTAGATTCTCCATGACTGGTTTAATTTTATACATGGTGCCAACATGCCTACCAAATACATATGGTGCATTAGGAACTTTCAACATCAATCCTTCTTGTTTACCTTCAACCGCATCCCCGTAGAATTGCTCTAATTTCTTGACATCGCCTGTAATTATGTGTTTAGCCAATTGGAATTTGCCTTTAATCGGTTTTAGTATCCTCGCAAGTTCTTTTCTCCGCTCTATTAATGGTTCGTTGAAAAGTGGGGTGCCGTTGACATACATGACATCAAACAAATTAACCTGAACTGGGATTTCCTTAACAAGCCTATCTATGTCATATTTCCTGTGAACTCTTTGGCTCATTGCTTGAAACGGCAAAGGATAGCCTGTTTTCGTATCTATACCCAATACTTCACCTTCAACAATGCATTCATCGGCTTTCAAGCATTTCTTAGCAAGTTCTACAATGTCTGGGAATTGTTTTGTTACATCCTCTTGTCTTCTAGTAAACAGCCAGAAATGATTTCCCTTTTTTTCTACCACCACACGCATTCCGTCGTATTTGTATTCTGCTATAATTTCGCCGAATTCTTTAACCACATCCTCGATTTTTTCTGCAGCCAAACCCAGCATGACTTGTATGGGCTTGCCAAGCTGGATGCCGACTTTTTGCAATCCTTTAATCCCTTTTTCATTGGCGATTTTTGCAACTTCCCCATAATCGTTCAGCAAGCTCCACGCATTCTCAACTGCCTCAGTAGCCTTTTCCTTTTCTTCTTTGCTGGATTTTTCGTCAGCTAAAAATGCCTTGACTATCGCATCACGAATTATCCCTTCTGCTGCCCCTATACGCAGCTCGCCTAAGACGGTTCTTACGATATACCTTGCCTCCTTTGGTTGGGCGGAAATTATCAATTCCGCTATCAGGCTAAATTTTTTATCTTGCGAGCCTTGGCCTGCAATTGTTGCCAACTTCTGCAAATTTTCAAAAACGTTATCAGTAGTTAATTTCTTTTTCAATAGGCTTGCCTGCCTCTTTGATTTAACACACTGTTCGGCTGTTAAGCCCAAGTCACCTGTCCTCTTAAAAATCTCTTCTACTTTTGCAGCAGAAAATCCTGAAGCTTTAGAAATGGATTTGATCATCATCTGCGTTGCTATACCCAATTCATTTTCTGAATAGCTTGGATATACCCTGCCTTGCAAGAGCAGAACTATTTTCGGCAATTCATAGGAAGGAATAGATTTCAGGAATTCTCCTATTATATCTGCCTTCGCCAATTTAGAAGCCACAGCTTCCAGCTTTTCGTATCTGTCTGCAAGCGTAGAATACTCCATTGAATCACGCTAATAATTAGTTAACCTATTGATAAATTTCTTACAGAAAAGGCTTTAACAATGCAAAAGAAATTTCACTAGGATAGCATGGATGTTTTCGAAGCAATTTACAAATTAAAAACCACAGTTAAAGAATTCGATGGCAGACCTGTGGACGAAAAAGATATCGGCCTTATGCTCTATATGGCTACAAGGACTAATTCCGCTGGAAATATACAGCCTTGGGAATTTATTGTTGTCCAAGATGACGACCAGAAGAAAAAGCTTGCCGTAGCCGCATTTAGGCAAAAGATAATTCTCGACGCTCCTGTTGATATTGTAGTTTGCGCCAACATGGAGAGGGAGCACCTTAGGTTTGATAAAAGAGGGACTCTGTATGGCGTCCAAGACACGGCTGCTGCTGTTGCTGTAATCATGCTAACGGCCAATGCATTAAATTTAGGCGCTGTTTGGATTCGGGCATTTGACGAAGAAGAGGTGAAAACTATTCTGGGGTTGCCGGACGAGCTAAGGCCTGTGGCGATTCTTTCTATAGGTCATCCAACCTCTACATCAGAAGAGGAAAGAACACCTTTCGAACATATCTCGTGGGTTGATAAATATGGCAAGAAGTTTGAACTTGCTATAGCTACGAAGAAAGGCAGGGAAGATGAACATCTAGCTAAACCTGTAGGGATGGTTTTGGAAGATTTTATTAAATCTCTTAGGAAAAAAACGACGAAAAAATGATGTGTTTTGGTAAAAAGTATAATATATACAAAACTAAATTTAATTATACAAAAATGGCGGGTTTTAAATGCAAAAATTATATATTCTGACATTTGCAGTTGCTATGCTTCTGCTTTCACCAGCCATTTTAGCTCAAGAACCTTTAGAAGTGTCATTATCTGCATCTGAATTGTTTATCTACAGCGGGGAAAGCTCTGCAGTAGAGCTGACTATAGCAAACAATCAGGACAAATATGATGTATTTTCGGTATCAATAGTCCCTTCCTTCCTAAGCAAAATTGGCGCTTTCCCTGAAACCATTGCAACCAATCTCCCGCTAACTTCCAAATCAACCGCTACAGTAAAGTTGTTCTTTAGCGTTTTGCCTGAGGCAGAGGAGACAATTTCCCCGGTATTGTTCAGGGTGTACATAACATCGTCGGCAAACGAAAAAATTTCTTTAAATAAAACTATTCAGATAAACGTCTTGAGAACTAGCCCTGTCTATTTGTCTGATTTACGAATAAGCAAATCTTTATTCAGCCCAGAAGAGACCCTGCAGATAAATAATGTTTTAACCAATACACGCAGCATTCCATCCGACATATACAGGTTGTTGGTAACGATAAAAAAGGATAATGCATTGATAAAAGAGTTTGATGAAACTGTTTCAGACATACCAGGAAAAATATCGCAGACTATAACAAAAAGTTACACTTTTGACAGATACGCACCGCCAGGAATTTACACAATATCTGTAAACTTAAAGGACAATCTAAATACTTTGATAAGCTCCAAATCATTGGACGTAAGACTTGACGAGGTTAATAAAACTACATCCGACGTCTCACAAGATTTCAGAATCTTATCCATTGTTAGAACAACTAAAGTAAAGAATGTTGGGAATATTCCTACTTCAGTATTCTTGAAAGAGTCCGTGCCATCATTTGCTAAAGATTGGGTGATTGCAGAAACTAATCCTACATCAATAAATTCTATAGGAAATTCTGTGGTATACGAATGGCTGATATCGTTAACTCCCAATCAGGAAGCAACGGTTAAATACCAGATCAATTTATGGGGTGTTTGGATTGGGTTGCTAGTTATAACTACTATTGTATATCTTGCTTTCAAATTTGTTTTCACACCGAGTATAAAAAAGGTTGTGAAGAAACATGGTGTATTGGCTAAAGGCAAGGAAATAGTTGTGACATTGGAAATTAAAAACCATGCGTTGAGTGAAATAAAAGATATCGTGGTTGCTGATGTTGTGCCGCAGTTGACTGAAGTTGTGCAAAGATTCGACACATTAAGGCCTGTTATAAGAAAGACTGCTGAAGGGACGGAGTTGAGCTGGAAGTTGGATTCGCTAAAAGTTGCCGAGGAGAGAGTTATCAACTACAGGATAAAACCAACTGTAGATGTTCTTGGTAGTTTGATACTGCCTTCTGCAACAATGAGATATTACGACCATAAGAGAGTAAAGAAATTTGCAGTTTCTATGGCTGTCTCTGTCAATTAAAGAAAGATTTTTATAGTAGAGAAAGGTTATTTTAATTCCCCCCGATAGCTCAAATCTCCGTTCGGAGAGAGCATTGGTAGAGCATTCGCCTGTAGATATTCACAATTGTGTTTGTCATCCAGGGCTTGCTCAGACAGTAAGCGAAGGGTTGCTGGTTCAAATCCGGCTCGGGGGACATTTTCATTACAAGAGGAAAAGTAAAGGTTTTTAAGCTACGGATATATGATACTTTATTGGCTGACGGTCAAAACGGACAGGAAACACCCGTTCCCATCTCGAACACGGAAGTTAAGATGTCCGGTGATGTAGGTTGTACTTTGCGAGAGCATGGGAACTCTACAACGCTGTCAGCCATCATTTATGTGCCTGAATCGTCTAGTGGCCTAGGATGCAAAATTAAAATGCATTAGCCTGTCACGCTTGTGACGCGGGTTCAAATGGAACTAAATTCCTGAAAATCCCGCTTCAGGCGCTACATTTATATCCTAAGGCGACAAATTATTATACATGCCTAGAGGAAAAAAACTAACTGATAATGAAATTATAAAAATTAGAAAGCTTAAAAAGAAAGGTCTTAAGATAAGTGAAATTTCGAAGTTAATTCATATTAATGATAGGACTGTTTTGAGATATACATTAGATATTCCTCACCCAAATAGAAAACTTTTTACAATAAACAAAGACGTAAGTAATTTAAACGTATCAAAAGCTAAAATTTTAGGTTATTTGTCAGCCGAAGGGTGTGAAGTTATAGGAAATTATGAATATTTTCAATTCGATAAAAGACGTAACAAAGCATATAAAATGAAAGTAAAACAACATAGAATATTTTTCACAAATAAAAATTCCATCTTAGTAAATGACTTCATAAAAAGTGTTGAAGATTGTTATGGTTACACACCATATGAAAATGGTGTAGCAGATTTAGTAATTAATGCTCAAGCAGTTATAGATGATTTAATTAGATATTCAAGATTTGGAAGTAGAAAATGGTCTGTCCCATTAGATATTATGGATGGAGATAATTTTAAGCTAAAAGTGGCATGGTTGAGAGCATATTTTGATGGTGACGGATCTGTAAGCTTAATTAAAAAGAGTATATTTGCGAAATCCATGAACAAAAGAGGGCTAGAAGAAATCAAAACTCTTCTAAAGACATTAGGAATTAATTCTCATATTCTAGGACCTTACAATGGAGCTCATGTCTTGGTAATAAATGATAAAGGATTGTATGCAAAGAAAATAGGATTCCTTAGTCCTGAAAAGCTAGATAAACTTAATTTAATTTTTAATCAAACTCGCTCCGGGCGCTTACTTCTTTAAGAATAAGTACTATCGTTCGGCCGTGTAAAATAAAACGAGTATTGAAATATTTTGCATAATCAGTGTTATGCGACCGAAACAGAGAACATTAATGGAGTTTAAGTTCGGAGTGAGGCGAAATTTTCGAAGAAAGCCGAAGGGTTCGGTAAGGCTAGCCGAAAAATTATCAGAACATAATGAAATATTTAAAATATAGAACATACATAATAGAATTATGGCAAGGAGAATATCATTCCGAAGAAGTAGTGGGGAAAAAGTTACATTTTATAGCACAAGGAAAAAGAGAAGATAAACTACCAAATCATATTGTCTTCTCGAACAATCTTATAGTTAGATTGCTTTTTCTTTGTTTTACGCTGAAGTTTAGAGAGTGTAGCATTTCCGGATTTAATTTCTCTGACTCCACTGTAAATAACTCTTCCTGTTAATAAATCCCTTTTTCTGACTCTAAAGTCATGTCCTTTTCCAGTTCTTTCAACCTCGTATCCTGCTAATTGAGCTCTCACCACATAATTATTTTCAGCTGTTTTTCCTTTCATACGGTTCTCTTCTAAAACTTCTCGTTTAATTTGCTTTTTAGACTTTTTCCGACCAAAAATGTCAGTATCAATTATATTTTCAAAGATATCTCGAGCCATAACAACCAAAATGTTTACCTTTTTTCCTTCTTTCCGAACATCAGTCTCTTGGCAAGTCCTTCATTCGCCAAGTCCCTCAAGTTCTCTCTTCTCTCTTGTTCATCCACATAATCCTGTTCGGCTCGGTCTTCTATTTCCTTTGTGTGCAATTCAGCCATCTTTCGCTTGTAGACATACTCATCGTATTCTGACTTTTGTTTTGGCTTCTGAGTGATAACCAAGATTCCGCCAACTCCAAGAAAGATTAACATCACAATTATTCCAAGTTCGGACATCTAATATCCTTAGTAAGAATTTCATGCTCTATGCTTAAATATGCTTCAACTACTGCTTCTTTGGATTGTCGGCTATAATATCAATAAAATTCTTGACAAAACCTTCAATCGATAAACTTAAAAACTCCAGTATATCTAATATATAGATACCTAGGCTCTGGCAAATGGTGTAATCGTGAATATTGTTAACCCAAGACAAACCTATCTACAAACTTCGTACTGCTTATTCTAACGGTGATGTGTTGAAAGAATTGGAAATTACAAAACATGAATTGGTGCCTAAGCACATCTTGCTCAATGACAAGGAGAAGGAAGAACTTTTGAAAAGATATGGAATAGTATTGAGGCAACTGCCAAGAATGCTTGCATCAGACCCAATGGCTAAATTGCTTAATTGCAAGATTGGGGATGTTGTAAAGATTTTAAGAAAAAGTGAAACTGCTGGAGAAGCTGAATACTATAGAGTTGTAGTCAAGGGATGAAAATGAACAGCACATTTTTAACACTATTGGATACCTACACCAAAGAAAAGGGATTTGTCAGGTTCCAGATTGATTCTTATAACGATTTTGTCACCAGAAGGATACCTAAAGTTTTGAGTGAAATTGGGACTATAAAACCCGAAGTCCCTGATTTGGGCGACTTTAAAATAAAGCTTGGTGAATTCAAAATCGGAGATCCCAAAGTAAAGGAAGCTGATGGTTCTGACAGAACCATAAGTCCTATGGAAGCTAGAATAAGAAGCCTAACCTATTCAGCACCAATGTATGTTGAAATGACGCCTATCTTGAATGGTGTGGAAAGCGAACCGACAATTGTTAATTTCGGGGATTTGCCTGTCATGACTAAGTCTAAAATTTGCTATTTAGCAAATATGGGAAAACAGGAATTGATTAAAGCTGGCGAGGATCCTGACGACCCTGGCGGCTATTTTATAATCAACGGGACCGAGAGAATTTTAGTTTTAGTTGAAGAGATAGCCTCCAACAGAATAATCACAGCTAAAGTCAGCAGCAGCAATGTTTCGGAAATCGCAAGGATACACTCCGAGAAAGACGGCTACGTGCAAAGACACCTTTTGGAAAGGAAAGCTGACGGCACCATAACAATCACTTTTGCAAATGTGACAAAACTTCCTGTGGCCATACTTTTGAAGGCATTGGGGTTGGAAAGTGATGAATTGATTATAAACACGATTTCCTCAGATCCTGAAGTTGGCGGGGAGTTTTTGACAAACCTGTATGAATATAGCATTACCTCTAAGGAGGAAGGGCTGGATGAGATAGGCAAGCATATAAAAATACCGCAAAAGGAGTTCAGGAAGGATAGGGCTGTAAAACTTGTGGATAGATATTTGCTGCCTCATCTGGGGCAAGAAACCGCGAACAGAATAGACAAGGCGAATTTCCTTGCAAAAGCAATACAAAAAGTTATACGAGTGCATTTAAACAAGATTGAAGAGGATGATTTGGACCATTATTCAAACAAAAGACTGAGGCTTGCTGGTGATCTGCTTGAGATTCTTTTGCGTTCTATATTGCTTGGAAAGTGGGGATTGATTACAAGAATAACTTACAATTATCAGAAACTTACCAAGCGCGGTAGACTGCCGCCGTTGCAAGCGATAGTAGAATCGAATGTTTTAACAAACCAGCTTGTCTCTGCATTGGCTATAGGCAGCTGGGTAGGCGGGAGAACTGGTGTAAGCCAGAGGCTGGAAAGGGGAAGTTACATCAAAAGTATTTCGCACATGAGGAATGTTTTATCTCCCTTGACATCGACGCAAGAGCACTTTGAAGCTAGAGAATTGCACCCAACCCATTGGGGAAAATTATGTGCATCAGAAACTCCAGAGGGGGCGACTATAGGACTGAGAAAATATCTTGCCATCATGGCTGAAGTTACAAAGGGTGTCAGTGAAAAGGAATTGAAGTCTGTGCAGATGATTCTGCAGAAGGGGAAATAAATGACAGAAATATTTTTAGATGGCAGATATATTGGGGGGACTAAAGAGCCGGAAAAATTGGTAAAAGATCTCAGAGACAAAAGAAGGACGGGGTTGCTTTCCAACCAATTGAATGTGGCATTCCACAAACATATGGATGAAATAAAAATTCTCACCGACTCTGGAAGAGTTAGGAGGCCTTTAATTATTATTGAAAATGGCAAACCAAAAATTACCAAAGAGCATATAGAAAAACTTCACAAAGGAGAGATTACTTGGGAAGATCTGCTAAAGACTGGCATTGTAGAATATATGGATGCCGAAGAGGAGGAGAATGCGTATGTTGCGCTTCGAGAAAGTGAATTGACAAACGAACATACGCATCTTGAATTAGATCCGTCGACAATTTTGGGATTGTCCGCATCATTCATACCATATCCTGAATTCAACAGGGGTGACAGGGTAAATTACGGAGCCAAGATGGTTGGGCAATCCATAGGAATTTTCGCTACAAATTATTTGCTGAGAGCCGACACTAAATCCAACGTTATGGTCTACACGCAAAAACCATTGGTGCAAACGCATACCCACACGATAATTAATTACGACAATCATCCGAACGGGGCGAATGTTGTTGTGGCTATCGGATGTTATGAAGGTTACAACATGGAGGACGGAATTGTAATCAATGCAAATTCCATCCAGAGAGGATTGCTTTGGTCTTACATGTATCGAACATACGAAGCTGAACAAAAGAGGTACATGGGTGGGCAGGAGGATGTCATAGGAATACCGCAGGCTGGTATAAGAGGGTATGGCGGGGAGGACACTTACAAGCATTTGCCGGAAGACGGGATCATCAACCCTGAACATAGAGTAGAATCTGATGAAGTACTTATAGGAAGAATATCTCCATTGAGATTTTTGGGAACTATGGACCAGTTCATCACAGGCGTTGAAAACATAAGGGAAACCTCTGTGAGATTAAGGCATGGCGACGATGGCACTGTTGATAGAATTTTCTTGTCTGAAACCATTGATGGTACGAAATTAATTAAGGTTGTGATAAGGGATTTGAAAATTCCGGAGATTGGCGATAAATTAGCAAGCAGGCATGGGCAAAAAGGTGTTATTGCATTGATAGTTCCGCAGGAAGATATGCCGTTTACTGAAGACGGGGTTATACCTGATATAATATTTAATCCTCATGGAATTCCGTCAAGAATGACGATGGGGCAATTATTAGAATTGCTTGCTGGCAAGGTGTCGAGTTTATCAGGGAAATATATAGTAGCCCCTGCGTTCAATCCTGTGCCAGAAAAGGAATTGAGGGATAAGTTGAAATCGCATGGTTTTATGAATGACGGGAAGGAAACTATGTACGACGGAAGGACTGGCAAGAAATTCACAGCACAAATCTTCATAGGAAATTGTTTTTACCAGAAGCTGGATCATTTAGTTTCCAATAAAATACATGCCAGATCGCGCGGTCCTGTAACTCTTTTAACCAAACAGCCCACAGAAGGTAGAAGCAAGGAAGGCGGATTGAGACTAGGTGAAATGGAAAAGGATTGTCTGATTGCTCATGGCGCTTCGCTGGTGCTAAAAGAGAGATTTGATTCAGACAAAACTTTAGTTTCCATATGCAGCGAATGCGGATTGGTAGCTATCTTTGACAAGATAAAAAACAGGAAATACTGTACGGTTTGCGGGGAGACAAAAATAATTGATATAGAAATGAGTTACGCATTCAAGTTGATGTTGGATGAGTTGAAGGCGATGATGATTTATCCAAAGGTTGTAATGAAAGAGGTATAGAAATGCAAGTAGATAGAATAGAATTTGGCATAATTAACCCAGAACTTATAAAAAAGATGAGCGTAGCCAAGATAACTAAGACTGAACTATATGACCAGGAGGGCTATCCTATAGAAGGTGGGCTGATGGATCCTAGGCTGGGTGTCGTAGATCCTGGTGTGAGGTGCAGAACATGTGGTGGGACTGTTGGTGAATGCCAGGGTCATTTCGGCTATTTGGAATTGACAAAACCTATCATTCATGTTCATTATGCAAAAATTTTGTTTGCGCTTGTGAAGATCTTCTGCAGAAAATGTTCAAGGGTTTTGGTTAGCAAAGACGATCTAGAAAAGTCGAAAGGCAAGAAGCTTAGCTTCAAAGAATTAGCAAAGTTGTCGAAAGCCAAATGCCCATATTGCAATACTGAACAGAAGAAGTATAAGTTCATCAAGCCTTACACGATTGTTGAAAATAGTGACATTTTAAATGCCGGAGTTGTGAGGGAGATTTTTGAAAAAGTTCCGAACGAGGATTTGGAGATTATTGGTTTGAAGACCAGGCCTGAATGGCTGATATTAACGTTGCTGCCTATGCCCCCCGTGACAGTAAGACCGTCGATAACTTTGGAGACTGGTGAAAGATCTGAAGATGATTTAACACACAAACTAGTCGATGTTGTAAGAATAAATGAAAGGTTGAAAGAAAATATAGATTTGGGTGCGCCTGATTTTATCATAGACGACTTGTGGGAATTGTTGCAGTATCACATTTCAACTTATTTCGATAATGAAATATCTGGAGTGCCTCCGGCTAGACACAGGTCTGGTAGAATTCTCAAAACTTTATCGCAAAGATTGAAAACTAAAGAAGGGAGATTCAGGGGAAATCTGGCTGGTAAAAGAGTGAATTTTTCGGCCAGAACAGTCATTAGTCCAGATCCTATGATTGACATAGACGAAGTCGGTGTTCCAGAAGTAATAGCGAAAGAACTTACAATTCCAATTAGAATAAACGAAAGGAATTTGGAAGGTATAAAAGCATTTGTCAATAATGGTCCTGATATTTGGCCTGGCGCAAATTATGTAATTAGGCCTGATGGTAGAAGGAAAAAAATTACCAGTGTCAGCAAGGATGAGATTGCAAAAGAACTAGCACCAGGCTTTGTTGTGGAGAGGCATATAAAAGATGGCGATGTCGTGCTATTCAACCGCCAGCCAAGTTTGCACAGAATGAGTATAATGGGACATAAGGTTAGGGTGATGCCTTACAGGACTTTCAGGCTTAACCTCACTGTATGCCCGCCTTACAATGCAGATTTTGACGGAGATGAAATGAATTTACATGTTCTGCAGAATGAGGAGGCTCAAGTCGAAGCAGAGTTGTTGACGATTGTACCTAAGAACATAAGAAGTCCTAGATTTTCAGGACCGATCGTTGGTGCTGTCAGAGACCATCTGTCTGGATTGTATCTCTTAACGCATGGTGAAACAAAGTTTCCAAGGGAAGCATTCACTCAGCTGGTAAGAGGTGTCAATGTTGATGTGGAAATTCCTGATAAAAGTCATTTAACCGGCAAAGAGATATTCAGCTTATTTTTGCCAAAGGATTTCTCGACAGAGCACAAATCCAAATCCGGTGATGTGGTGGTAATCAAGAATGGCAAATTGCTTGAAGGCACCATAGATAAAGCGGCGGTAGGAGCTGAGAGCGGGAAGTTGCTTGATAAAATAGAGAAAGAATATGGGGCGAGTATTGTCAAGAGGTTTTTGTTTAATATAACAAAACTGTCGATAGAAGTTTTGATGTCGATGGGATTTTCCATAAGTATATCAGACCAGGATATACCCGAATCTGCAAGAAAGGAAATACAGGAAACTATAGAAAAAGTTAGAAAAGATGTCAATGAACTTATAAGAAACTTTGAAAGCGGAGAATTGAAGGTGCTGATAGGAAGAACTCCGAAAGAAAGTTTGGAGACGCTGATCAAAAGAAGATTGAACAAAGCTTTGGACGAGGTTGAAAGCATTATAGAAAAACATTTGAAAGAAAATTTCACGTTAGTGATGGCGAAAAGCGGGGCGAGAGGGGATTTGGTTAATATTGTACAAACGGCTGCAATGGTAGGGCAGGAGATGGTGATGGGCGAGAGGATGGAGAGGGGCTATTTTGAAAGAACTTTCCCTCATTTCAAAAAAGGTGATATAAGCTTGGAGTCAAGAGGTTTTGTTAGCAGAGGTTTCAAAGATGGATTGACTCCTTTTGAATTCTTTTTCGATGCAATAAACAGCAGGGAATCGCTGATGGACAAATCATTAAAGACAAGGCACTCAGGTTATATGGAAAGAAGACTGGTGGGTGCTTTGCAGGATTTGAAGGTAGAATATGACGGGACTGTTAGAGACAGTGAAAATAGGATTGTCCAGTTTCTTCCAGGCGAAGATGGCTTGGATCCATCGAAAATTGAAAGGGTTGGTATAGATGTCAGAAGTGTTGCAGACAAATTATTCGGATGAATTGCCAAAGAGAATTTTGGAAGAGATAGAGAAAGTTGCGAAAGAGAAGAGGCTTAAAAAGAATGAGGCAGAGAAATTAACAGAAGAAGTGAAAAGAAGGTATTTTGTCAGCAAGTTTGAGCCTGGCGATGCTATTGGAATTATAGCGGCGCAGAGCATTTCTGAGCCGGCTACCCAAATGACGATGCGTACATACCACTTTGCTGGAACTGCGGGAATAAAAGTCACTTACGGGCTGCCGAGATTGATAGAAATTTTTGATGCAAAGAAAGATCCTGAAACGCCTATGATGACTATTTATCTCAAAAAACAATTCAACAATGCTGAACAGGCAAAAAAGATGGCGGAGGAGATTGTGGAAAAGGACGTATCGAACTTGGTCAGCAATGTCTCGCTAAATCTAAATGAAAATGCAATTGAGCTGAATGTTTTTGACAAGAGAAGGATGAGTGCTATTATAAAGGTTGTGAAAGAAGTTTTCACTGATTTGAAAGTTAGGGAAAAGGATCATACAATAGCCTTTATAACTAAAGACGTGCAGGACATTAAAGAATTGCAGAAGCTGAAAGAAAAGATCCTTGGCATTCATGTGAGCGGCATCAAAGATATAATGAATGCTGTAGTTAGGCGCGAGGCGGATGATTGGATAATAAATACCATAGGAAGCAATCTGGAGAAGATTTTGACTATTGATGAGATTGATGGTGGCAGAACTATCACAAATGACATACATGAAACAATGCAGGTTTTGGGAGTGGAGGCTGCAAGAAATTTAGTAATCGGAGAAGCTTTGAAGACAATGCAGGAGCAGGGATTGGATGTTGATATAAGGCATGTAATGTTGGTTGGAGATATAATGACATTCAAAGGCGCTGTGATGTCTATAGGCAGATATGGTGTGGCTGGGGGTAAGACTTCTATTTTAGCCAGAGCTGCATTTGAGGAAACTATTAAACATCTTGTCCGTGCAAGCATAAGAAATGAAGTTGACGAGTTTAAAGGTATTTTTGAAAATGTTATGATAGGCCAAGTAATTCCCTCTGGAACTGGCATGTTTGACTTGATAGCAAAGTTCGACGAGTAAATCCTGGGATTAAACTATTTAAGCATCAATCCATTAATTGAGAAGCATGTTAAGCGAAGAAATACAAACTGCATTGAAAACCGACAACGCGATCTTAGGCTATCGTAGGTCTATCAGATTTATAAAACTTAACCAGGCGAAGTTAATTGTAATGGCCAGCAATGCACCTGACAAAATAAAAAATGAAATAGAGCATATTTCGAAATTATCTAATTCTAAGTTTGAACTTTTCAGCGGCAACAGCAAGGACCTAGGTATACTCTGCGGCAGGCCCTTCCCAGTATCAGTATTGACAATCAAAGGATAAACTATGCGGATAATTTTTGATACAGAAACTATAAGACTCATCACTCTGTTTGAAAATGTGACGAAAGCAACTGTTACAGATTGCTTCATCAATGATTCAAACGATACGGTCTATTTCATAATTGATGAGGGGAAAATTGGGTTAGCTATAGGGAAAAACGGGTCAAATGTCAGGCATGTTGAAAAGTTGATAAAGAAGAATGTGAAAGTATTTGAATTTTCAAAAGATTTGGTAAAATTTGTTAAGAATGTCATACCTTATGTAATCAATGCAGATGTAAGAAACAACGGGAAGGAAATTATCGTAGATATTAATGTAGAAAAAAAGAATAAAGCAGTGGTAATAGGTAGGGATGGGAAGAATTTGAATTTGTATAGAAAATTGTTAAATAGAACTCATAGTGTTAGTGATATTGTGGTGAGATAATGGTTGGGGAATTTGGCGGCAGGAAGGCAAAGGCTACCAGGAAAAAATTCAGATGGCATAAAATACATTACAAAAGAAGGATGCTGAAGCTGTGGAAGAAGGATCCATTGAAAGGGGCTCCTCAAGGAAGAGGCCTTGTAATCGATAAGAGAGCTGTAGAACAGAAGAAGCCTGCTTCTGGATTGACAAAAGCTGTTAGGGTGCAGTTGATAAAAAATAATATCCAAGTGACAGCCCACGTTCCTGGTGAAGGGGCTATAGACCATATAAACGAACATGACGAGGTCGTTATTGAAAGTATTGGTGGCGCTCAAGGCGGACCTAAAGGAAGTATGGTTGGGATTAAATACAAAGTTATTGCTGTAAATGGCGTTGCTTTGAGTGAGATAGTCTCTGGAAAGAAACAAAAACCGGCGAGGTAAATGGAGATAAAAATTTTTAACAAATGGAATTTACAGGATATTGTAGTAAATGACTTGGGGTTGAGAAGATACATAAATTTACAGCCCACGTTCCTGCCAAAATCTTCCGGCAGATATGCCAAGCAACAGTTCCATAAATCTAAGATGAATATTGTTGAGAGGCTTATTACAAAGCTAATGGTGCCTGGCCACAGAGGAAAGAAGCATTTGATTTCATCTGGAGGAGTTGTTGGCAAATATCAGACGGCTTATAAAATAGCCAAAAAAACTTTCGAGAGAATTGAAGAGATTACAAAGAAGAATCCTATCGAAGTGTTTGTAAGGGCAATAGAGAATGCGGCATTGAGGGAGGAGATTGCGGCATATCAGGTTGGTGGTATAATTGTTAGACGAGCAGTGATTACTGCTCCTCAGAGGAGGATTGACATTGTTTTGAAAATAATAGTGCAAAGTTCTTATAGGAAAAGTTTTGGCAAGAAGGAAGATATGGTTACTGCATTGGCGAATGAAATTGTAGCTGCTTATAACAATGACGCTAGCAAGTCGGAAGTTATAAAAGAGAGGCAGAGGGTGGAGAGAGAGGCAGAGGGCGCGAGATAAATCTATTTCATGAATTTTAGACTTTATTATACTTTGATAAATCTTATAAGTTCAGAACTTAAATCAATTTTAAAAAATATTGAAAGGAGATGTTATAAATAGCTAAAGAAGTAACAGAAAGGATTGTAGAAGTAATGAAAGATCCTGTTCGAATAAGAAACATTGCTACAAGCAGTCACGTCCATCATGGCAAGACAACTCTAACGGATAATCTAGCAATGTTAGCTGGAATGATATCCGAAAAAGTTGCTGGTGACGTTGAAACTGGCATGCTCACATGGTTCGATCAACAGGAGCGTAAGCGCCAGTTGACAATATATGGTGCAAACGTCAGCATGGTCCATGAATATGAAGGCAATGATTATGTAATCAATCTCATCGACACACCTGGTCACGTAGACTTTGGTGGTGACGTCACCCGCGCAATGCGTGCTGTGGATGGAACTATAGTACTCGTAGATCCTGTGGAAGGAATAATGCCACAGACTGAAACTGTCTTCCGTCAAGCGCTTAGAGAAAGGGTAAAACCAGTTTTATTTATCAACAAAACCGACCGATTGATCAAAGAACTGAAGATGACTCCTGAAATGATGATGAAAAGATTTGAAGAAGTTATTCGCGACGTAAATATTTTGATACAGAAATATGTTGAGGATGACTACAAAGACAAATGGCTTGTTAATGTAAATGACGGCACAGTTGCGATAGGGTCTGCGTACAAAAAATGGGCAATCTCAATTCCATTCATGAAAAAAACCGGGATTACTTTCAAAGAGATAATTGAATTGACTAATGCAGGCAAGGAAGATGAGTTGGCTAAAAAAGCACCATTGCATCAAGTTATTTTAGACATGATCATCAAACATTTGCCAGGCCCTGTAGATGCACAAAAATATAGACTGGACAAAATCTGGAAGGGTGATTTGAATAGTGAAGTTGGGAAGCAAATGCTGGCGTGCGATCCAAAAGGGCAACTGGCAATGATAGTTACAAAAATGGTTCCTGATCCACACGTTGGTTTTGTTGCTACAGGCAGATTATTTTCTGGCAAGGTTTACAAAGGCAAGGATGTTTATTTAATTGGACAGCATAAACAGGAAAAAATGCAGCAAGTGGCAGTCTACAAGGGAATACAAAGGATTGCAGTTGACGAGGTCAGCGCTGGAAATATAGTTGGATTGGTAGGCATACAAGATGCGTTTACTGGCGAAACTGTTACAGACGCGGGGAATGTTATAGAACCGTTTGAAGAAATCAGGCATTTGTTCGAGGCTGTTGTAACGAAATCCATAGAGCCGAAGAATGCGATGGAACTGCCGAAACTGGTTGAGACATTAAAAAGATTGGGCAGGGAAGATACAACTTTAGTTGTAAAAATTAACCAGGAAACTGGCGAATATCTTGTTTCTGGTTTAGGTGAACTGCACCTGGAAGCCAAAGTCGAAAATAAATTGAAAGAATTGGGCATAGAAGTTGAAATGTCCAAGCCCATTGTAGTGTATCGAGAAACGATTTTTGAACCATCGCCTGAAGTGGAGGGGAAATCTCCAAACAAGCACAACAAATTTTATTTTGTTTTGGAGCCTTTGGAAGATGGTGTATACAAGGCTATGATCGATGGTGATATACCAAGCGAGGGAGAAATTAAATCCAAGAAAACTGATTTGTTAAAAAAAATAGGTAAATATGGAATGGATTATGATGAGGCGAAAAATATCATACAGATGCATAACAAATGTGTTTTGGTTGATTTGACTAAAGGTATACAGTACTTGAACGAGGTTATGGAAATGGTTAGGGATGCATTTGTAGAGGTGTGCGAAGACGGTCCTCTGTCAAGAGAGCCGTGCACAAAATTAAAAGTAAAATTGCTTGATGCTGAATTGCATGAGGATCCTGTGCACAGAGGACCTGGACAGATAATGCCCGCGGTTAGATACGCAATCAGGCAGGCTATGCTTAAAGCCAATGCAACTGTGCTGGAACCGAAACAAATTATAAGAATTGATGTGCCAACAGAATTGATGGGAGGGGTTATAAGAGAAATTACAAACAGGAGAGGGCAGGTATTTGATATGAAAGAAGAATTTGGGGTGACAATAATCACTGCAAAGATGCCTGTGGCAGAAATGTTTGGGTTTGATGCTTCGTTGAAATCAGCAACTAGCGGAAGGGGCTTTTACAGCCTGATAGAAATAGTTTTTGAAAGATTGCCGAATGATTTGTTTGAGGGTGTTGTACAGGGAATAAGGAAGAGGAAGGGTTTGCCTGAGGATATACCCAAACCAGAAGTATGAAAACTTAAAATATTTAAAGGTTAATCTCGATTTAAATTATAAACTCTGAGGGAAAAAATGCCTACAAAACCACACATCAATATAATGACTGCAGGGCATGTAGACGCAGGAAAGTCTACTCTTATAGGCAGGATTCTATATGAAAGTGGCGCTATCAGAGAGGAAGAATTAAGAAAATTGAAGGAAATTGCGACGCAACTTAAGAAGGAAACTTTTGAATTTGCCTTCGTCATGGATACAGTAAAGGAAGAGAGAGAAAGGGGAGTAACAATCGACATCATGCACAGACCGTTTGAAACTCAAAAATGGTTTTTCACAATTATTGATGCTCCTGGCCACAGGGATTTTGTCAAGAACATGATTACCGGGGCTAGCCAGGCTGATGCGGCAATTCTTGTAGTATCTGCCAAGCAAGGGGAAGGCATACAGGAGCAGACTAAAGAGCATACATGGCTGCTAAGAGTTTTAGGCATACAGCAATTGCTTGTGGTTATAAACAAGATGGATGCGGCCAATTATGACGAGAAACGATTCAACGAATTGAAAACTGAAATTACCACTCTCCTAAAAAGTGTTGGGTTCAAGGTGGATACAATGCCATTTGTACCTGTATCGGCTTATAATGGGGACAATATAACTAAAAAATCGGATAAGATGCCATGGTATAAAGGGCAGACTATAGTTGAGACATTGGATTCTACGATAAAAGAACCTGAAAAGCCAACGCAAAAACCGCTGAGGCTGCCTATACAGGATGTTTACACTATCACTGGGGTAGGTACAGTTCCTGTTGGAAGGGTTGAAACTGGTGTGATGAAGATAAATGACAAATTAGTTTTTGAGCCGTCAGGAGTTGTTGGCGAGGTTAAATCCGTGGAAGTCCACCATCAGCAAATTTCAGAAGCCAAGCCCGGAGATAATGTTGGTTTTAACGTTCGCGGTGTGGATAAAGCGCAGATAAAACGTGGCGATGTAGCTGGCCATCCTGATAATCCTCCAACTGTTGTCAAAGAATTTACCGGGCAAATAATTGTTTTACAGCATCCTACTTTAATAACTGCAGGATATACTCCTGTATTTCATTGCCATACAGCATCTGTGGCATGCACGATAGAAGAAATTATAGCGAAGGTTGATCCTAAGACTGGGGCTGTCATACAAGAAAAGCCAGATTTTATAAAACCTGGTGATGCGGCAAGAATTAGGGTGAAACCATTAAGGCCGATGGTTATTGAAAAACAATCTGAATTTCCTGAATTGGCGAGGTTTGCTATAAGAGACATGGGACAGACTGTTGCTGCTGGAGTTTGCTTAGA
The DNA here is from genome assembly GCA_016198705.1 of Candidatus Aenigmatarchaeota archaeon. GTDB lineage: Archaea > Aenigmatarchaeota > Aenigmatarchaeia > CG10238-14 > SCSR01 > JACQIA01. Next base: position 9,642 of record JACQIA010000035.1, on the reverse strand, counting down.
GGTAGTAAAGGCGAAGTAGCGTTTGTATTTGTCAAACCTTTCTTGAATACCTTTAATGCGGAATCTCAAGCCAAACTGCAGGCTCATTTCCGGCAACCCACCCATCATGTTCAGGAGGTATCACTCCTATGTCGCCTGGACCAAATTCTTCTTCTTTTCCATCATCCATGCGTGCATGTAACCTACCAGAAATCATATAAACAAGGTGGTGTTTTTGACAGGTTTCAGTCTTTACAACTGGTTTCAGGTGTTTTGACCATTGCCATCCAGATTCTACGGTGACTCGCTGAAGCGTGAGACCTCCGATTGTAACAATCTCAACTTTTAACTTCTCCCCTGGTGTTGTAGTATCATCTGGTTTGTCCAAACTTTTTTTCTCTATAGTTACCATATTCTATCACTAATCTTTAGCAAATTAAAGTTTAATTAGGTAGTTAAAGCTAAGTAGTTATAAAACCTGATATCCTAAAGAAATTAATAAAATTCCTATTAGAACTGCGATAAAAGCTAAAACTCTTAACAATGGCAATTTCTTTTCCATTGTATTCATAATATTCGAAGGTAATTTTGGAACTAAAAACAGCAATAATCCAATTATCAACACCGTTATTGAAATTCCACCAACCAGCAATTGCAGCAAGGAAATCTCATTCCAAATGAGATAAATGAAAAATAAGCCAACTAGGAAAGCAATTGCCCCCAATGTCTTTGCAGAAGACTCTTTAGAAAATTTTTCCTTCCAATAAGAAATAAACTGTTTTGGCCAAAGAAGAGCGGGTAGCCTTGTAATAATAATCAATATTCCCATGACAACAGCAATGATTTCAAGATCTGCCATTTTAATACTTAAAATAAATTATTATCTGTTTTTAAATATATCCCCAAAGCATCTGCAAAAATACTCTAATGCGTATTTTACAGTTTTCCTTCCTTCTGGCGTAAGCGAGTATATGATTATCTTCCCCTTCTTTTGACCCTTAATTAGATTTTTATTTTTCAAATCCTTCAATGCAGGATAGATAGTTCCAGCTGCGGGCTTCCCACCGCGGCGTTTTCCTATCTCCTGAGCTATCTCTTCACCATGCATAGATTTTCTAGCTAGCAGCCAAAGCATATGGAAGGACAACATTCCTCTCATATCACACGCATATTTACTCTTCATATCATAGCCTCTATTACAAATATAGGACACCCGATATATTTAAATATGTCCAACTTCTAAATATGTATAGGATATCCTATATTGGACGTCCTTTAAAATATAAATGGGGTGTAAAAAATGGAAGCTGAATTATGTGTAGAAAATTGCGGCGGTGGCCCTCAATACAGAGATTTTTACGATGTAATGGAGGCCAAACTCATGCAAATGGCGTTTTGGGCACACAAAGAAGTTCTATATGAGAAAATAAAACAGAAGATAGGACAAGAAGAAGGCGAGAAACTGGACAAGTTAGTGGAACTCGTCATTGAAGCATCAAAAAACAAATGGAAAACAGACAAAGAAATAGGCAAGAAACGCGAAGAATTGAAGGAGAAATTAAAAGAAACTTTTGAAGAGTAAGCTGAACCTCCTTCAGCTTTCCCTTACTTAAAGAGGTAAAATTATGAAATGGCTGAAGTTAGCTGACAATAAAACTATAGAGAAAACTGCAAATGCACTTAGAGGGAGAGGCATAGAGGTGATTATTGCAAACAATGGGAAAGAAGCTGGTGAAAAAGTTTTAGAGTTAATTCCTGCAGGTTCGGAAGTTATGGATGTGTCATCAACTACATTAAATGAAATAGGCCTTTCTAAAGAGATACAAGAAAGTGGCAGATATGCATCTATAAATAAAAAAATAATGTCCGTTGACCAAAAAGAAATGAGAAATGCCATGCGAAGAATGTCGGCTGCAGTTGAATATGTGGTAGGAAGTGTTCATGCTGTTACCGAGGATGGCAAGGTAGTTGTAGTTTCAAACTCTGGTAGCCAGCTGCCTCCTTACGCTTTCAGTGCGACGAATGTCATCTGGGTTGTTGGCACCCAAAAGATTGTCAAAAATCTCGATGAAGCATTCGAGAGAATCAAGGAGCACACCTTTCCTTTGGAAGATGCCCGTATGAAAAAAGTCTACGGGATGGGAAGCGGGATAAATAAGATTCTTATATTTGAGAAGGAAATCATGCCAAACCGCATCAAGCTAATTTTTGTCAAAGAAAAGTTAGGATTTTAATGAGAAATTCAAAAAGACAACAGTTAAAGCTAAATAAATAGCAATTCTTAATCGTTTCATGATTGTAGTATTTGGCACAGTTGCTTTGGATACAACAAGAACCCCTTTCAAGACTGTTGAGAGAATTTTAGGAGGTTCTGCAACATATTGCTCCATTTCTTCACAATTTTTCGATAAAACAGGTTTGATATCTGCTGTTGGCAAGGATTTCCCTCAAGAATATAAGAAAACCTTAGAATCTCGTTTGGATTTGGCGGGATTCGTGGTTATGGATGGCAAGACTTTCCATTATGATTCGACTTTTGATTATGATCTAAGCAAAAGAATTGAAAATAAAACAGAACTGAACGTTATAGGGACTTACAGACCTCAAGTTCCTGAGGGATACAGAAATGCTGAGTTTGTTTACCTTGGCAACAATGATCCTAGCCTTAACCTCGAACTTTTACAGCAGTTTAAAAAACCTAAATTGACAGCTTGCGACACTATTGAGTTCTGGATTAAACGCAAAAAAGCTGAAGTACTTAAGATGATCGAAAATGTGGATTGTGTGATTTTGAATGATGACGAGGCGCGAATGATAGTTAAAGTGCCGGGATTGATAAAATGCGGCAGAAAATTGCTGGAGATGGGACCAAGATTTGCAATAATCAAAAAAGGCGAACATGGCTCAATACTTTTTTCCGAAGATACTATATTCCCAGTTCCCGGATATCCACTTGAAGAAATTATAGATCCCACCGGCGCAGGAGACTCATTCGCAGGCGGTTTCCTTGGCCACATATCTAGGAAAGATAAACTAAATTTACAAACTTTAAAAGACGCGGTCATTTATGGCAATGTTATGGGTTCGTTTGCTGTTGAAGATTTTGGCATCAGAAGGCTTTTAACTTTGAATATGGCTGACATAGAAGCGAGGTTTGAAAATTATAGGAACATTTTGAATTTTTAGTTTGAGTAAAGCATTTAAATACAATACTTTTAATAAAGTGATAACATGCAAGCGGCAAAAATAAAATTATCGGGGAAGAATGTAAAGGAATTGGATGCAATCTGCAATGAAATCAGAGATGTTGCTAAAAAATTTGGTGTTAATTATCGTGGGCCTATACCGTTGCCAACAAAAACTCTAAAGGTTGTAACTTTAAAAACACCGTGCGGGGATGGAACGGGACATGGCAATGCAACATACGACAAATGGGAAATGAGAATCCACAAAAGATTGATAGAAGTGCAGGCAGATGACAGGGCGTTAAGGCAAATAATGAGGGTCAACATACCCCAAGGCCTGCATGTGGAAATTAAATTAACCGGATAAATAATTAATTGAGTAGAATGCTGTTCTTTGGCCATATAGGCATTTCTGCATTTTTTGGCCTGTTTTTGTATCTGTCGCCATTGATAGTTGGCATAAGTTCTATATTGCCGGATTTTGTTGACAAGGGGTTATTGCTGGCTGGGTTATCTCCTTATACCAGGCTAGTTGCGCACAATTTATTTTTTGGTCCTGCATTAAGTGCCATTGTTTATTTAGCAACCAAACGAAAGGCTGTAGCGATAGCTGTTCTGTTTGGAACCTACATGCATTTGATAGAGGACATAAGAACTCCGTTGCCTTGGTTATGGCCGCTTGTAACTTATGATCTTGTGCCTGTAACTGGAATAAAAATAGTTGTTGATTTATTTGAAATATTCACAGAAACTATAGGCTTAAGTCTTTTGGTGAGTTTATTTGTATTCAAGAAAAATTTAATAGACGCAAGGGAAAAAATAATTGTGGTGGTTAAAGATTTTTATGATAAGCGACTTGTTAAAAAAATATGAATCAAGGAAAGTTGAAATTAAAAAAAGGCTGGGAGAATTTAGAGAAATTAAAGGCAAGGGGAATGAAAGGATTTTTGCAGAACTAGCATTTTGCCTCTGCACACCGCAATCAAAAGCGACGACATGCTGGAATGCAATAGAGTCGTTGATGAAAAATAATTTGCTCTATGCCGGCGAAAAACACCAGATCAAACCTTTCTTGAATGCAGTAAGATTCAATGAAAACAAATCCAACTATATTATAGAAGCTAGGAAGCTCTTCTCCAATGGAACAAATCTAAATTTAAAACAAATTCTTAATAGTTTCGTGAATTCTTATGAATCGAGAGAATGGCTTGTGGAAAATATAAAAGGTATTGGAATGAAAGAAGCTAGTCATTTCCTAAGAAATATAGGAGCTGGGAATGATTTAGCGATTCTAGATACGCACATTTTAAAAAACCTGAAGAGATATGGGATAATTGAAGACCTGCCGAAGAATTTAAACAAAAAGAAATATTTGGAAATAGAGATGAAGATGAAAAAATTTGCAGAGAATATCGGAATACCTTTTGACGAATTGGATTTGCTGTTTTGGTCGGAAGAAACAGGTTTTATATTCAAATGAAATGACATTTTGTAATTCTATAAAATATACTTTCAAAGAACAAATTCGCTTTATATACTAAAATGCTTTTAAAACAAGTGAGGCTATCAAACAAGTTGAAATGTCCTAAATGCAGCAGGCTGATTTTAAAGCATGTGATAACTGCTACAAAGGGTAAATGTAATAATTGTGGCTACCTTCTTGCAAATTCCATTACATCTTTTGTAGGCATTCATAAGTAAAGTAACTATCGTCGGCGCTTAGCTCTGCAATTTTTGCACAGGTAAAAATAACTCATTTTATACAACTTGCCGACTTTTTTTACTGACAATTTACATGAATCACAAACTGAATGCACAAGCTTATTTTGATTTTAGAATTTAAATAAAATAGTTAAACCGTGTCCATAACTGCCGGGTTAGGCCTGTATTGCAGGTTTGTCCCAAAATGCAGATTAATTATCTCCAATTGGTATGCTTGTCTTTTAATCTCGTCGGCGATGCGGTCTAATTGATTATCATCCATAGAAACACTTAAATAATTAATTTCGTTTTTATCCTTTTATATCTTCCCTATAAAAAATATAGAAAAGAGCTAATTTTTATAGATTTTTAGAACTATTGCTTCCTCTTAACCATCAGCATCCCAGTAGGCCCCTCTATGACGGTCATCGTATCTGGCAAATCGATTGAACCAGTGGGATCTTTGGAAAAGAAAAACAGCTTAGCTCCTCCTCTGCCTTCTCTCGAATGCAAATGGTATGTATTTCCCTTGCTGTTCTGTTGCGAATAACCCATAAATATCTTCCTTTTTTGAATCATTAGTTGGTGTTTTGTGCTTAAAAAGATTTAATCTGATAGTGCTATGTATATTATTAATGAAAAGGCATTGGAACGACTATTGGAAAAGTTATTCGGAAAAAGACTATAGGAAATTGGCGTTTTTCCTGGGAATTGTTGTGTTGGTGATTGTTACTGTTGTTTATTCCAGCCAATACAAACCGGCAACTCAAGTAGCTCCACAGACAGAAGCAGAACCTGCACATGAAATAGAAATAGAAACTGTACCACCGCCTGCACCTAAAGGAAGTGTAATAATTGCAGTAAAGGATGTGAAACAGAAATTGACTGGTGTCGGATTGGGAGAGGCTACAGAATTATTCATGACAGTAAAGAGCGTGCAGGTGCATACTACAACTGAGGCGCTCGAGAATATGAGTGTACTGGCATCTGGCTGGATTACTGTGCTTGAAGGTGATAAGTCCTTCGATCTGCTGCAGTATACTGATAATATTGCATTGCTAGCTGAGAAGGAGCTTGATCCTGGCAATTATACGCAAATAAGACTGTACGTCTCAGGTGCCAGCGTTAAAATCGATAACCCGCTTTTTGAAATTTCCAACAAAACCTATCCACTGTACATACCCAGCAATGTTTTGAAGATTGTAAGGCCGTTCAGTGTAGAACCGGATAAAGCAACTGTGCTGACAATAGATTTTGATGTCCCTAAGATGATAAGCAGGACTGCACAAGGCTATACATTAGGCCCTGTCTTCAGGGCGATAACTAATGAAATAACTGTGAAAGAACAGATGATTGACAAAGGCAAAAGGCCTGAGAATGCCGTTGATGTTTAGACAAATCTATTGATGATGAATGATTAAAAGGTATATTGAGTGGCAAAGGAAAAAATATAGTCAATTGCAAAAGCTCTTGTTCTTGGTAATTGTAGTCCCTTTTTTCTTTTTTATTTTTATTCCAGGCTTATCGTTTGTTATATCAAAAGAGATTGAGAGTATAGTTATCTTGCCTCGAATTTTGCCATATCCTTTTAACATACTTACAGGCACATTCATTTTTGCTTCTGGCCTGACATTGTTTCTATGGACCGTAATAATCTTTTTTAGGATTGGCAAAGGTACACCATCTCCCTTTATTCCAACCCAAAAATTGGTGACAAGTGGCCCGTTTGCACATTCACGCAATCCAATGGTGCTGGGAGTTATTATCTATGTTGCTGGATTAGGAGTGATTTTTAATTCGCTTTCTTTTATCGGAATTGGGTTGGTTATTCCGCTTTCTTACCTTGCATACATAAAACTTGTTGAAGAGAAGGAATTGGAAGCCAGATTTGGTAAAGAATACATTCAGTATAAAAAACGCGTGCCTTTCTTAATTCCGAATCTTTAGATTCATCCTATAATCACAGTCTCTTCTGTCTGGGCTACCAAACCATTGGATTGTTCCTTCAACGGAGGGTATGTTTCTATTGCGCCAGCCTCTATCAGTTGTCTTAACGCGATATCCAGCTTCAATGGGGTAATGGTTTTAATCCATCTCTTGCAAAATGGCAGTTGGTCAAACTCATTTTTGGTTATTTCTAAAATTTTCCTTGCTTCCCACAATCTAACCGGCTTATCCCCATGGTATTTGAAAATTCCTGTTGGTGATGATTCGATAACCACCCCACTGCCGTTTGTAGTGAAAACTTCCATCGCATAAACTTTTCCAGATTCAAGCTCATCCTGTATTGTGTTTTTGCTGTTGGGTATCATTGGATGGGCATGCTGGTGGTATTGCTCGATGCCATGGCCAGATAAGTTTCTGACGACATTAAAACCTAGATTATTTACAGTAGTTTCTACAATTTCCGATATTTCATAGACTTTTGTTCCAGCTTTCATTATTTTTAGTGCCTCGTCGAGTGCTTTTGAAGATGCGTCTATTAGCGGATGAGATTTCTTCCCTATACAGATAGTAAAGGCTCTGTCCCATGGGCAGCCATTAACCTGTACACCTATGTCAACCTTAACCAAATCCCCTTCCTTTAGTACTATGGTATCGTTAATTTCAGGTGTGTAGTGGGCAGCTATATCGTTTATAGAGATATTGACAGGCCATGCTGGTTTGCCGCCTAATTCTCTGATTTTGTTTTCTATGGTTTCTGCTATATCTAAAATCTTGGTGTCTTGTTTGATTAAGGGTTTGGCAAATTGAATTACTTCGGTGGATATCTTTTCGGCTTTCTTGAAGTGTTCTAAGAGTTCTTCCATTGATGGAATTTATCGTCGTAAATATTAATTGTTTAGGGACTTGAACTGTTCAAGATATGACACTTATTGTGAAGCTTCGTATATACCCCTAGCTATAAACTTATAGAAAATAGGCCTAATTTACCTTGATCGGGCTAATTATGGTCTATTACAGCTTTTCCTTAAGTTTAACTTGATATAGAAAAGCTTATCAAACACGTGTACCTATTTAGGGTTATGAAAACCAATATCACTAGCGTAATTAAGGTAGTCAAACTACTAGAGGACCATCCTCAAGGGTTATGGTTAAGAGAAATAGCCAGACAGCTGAAGATGAATCCTGATACTGTGAAAAGGGCATTGGAAAGTATAGGTGATTTTGTCGAAAGGAGGGGCGTGAATGAAGAGATGCCGATGACTCTACCAAACTTGCCGGTATATTGGAAGCTGAAACCAAGCTACAACACAGCTGGAATACTGAGGTTTTTGAAAACAACAAAAAGACTGAAAGAAATAGGCAAATAGCTTCAAATTTCGTTTATACAATCAATGCATATAGCTAAAAATAATGCCGACAAAATACGCTAAATATAAAATTTTTATTGGCGAACAGAGAATTTAGCTAAATATCTTAAAACTTTTAAGGTTATAGTGCATTTATTCCATAATCTTTATATGTTCAGGAAACAATAGTATATATTGCTCTGAGGGGTGACAATTAGGGGAAAATTTAGTTCATATGTTGGAAATGTAAATGTTCCATGTAGAAAGTGCAATTCATTGATCAGAATGAAGATCACAGAGAAACTTTTAAATTGTCCATCCTGTACCACTAAATGGGTATAGGTTCAGAATAGTTCATTGATCCGATATACCTTCTTGCACAGTATTGTCTATAGGCTTCTGATTGATTTGTGATTGATTCTGATTTAAATCGCTTTTGAATCGTACCCAACCTTTGTTTTCTCGTTCAAAGCGCTGTATTTGGTCTGTTCTCTTAACAACAAGTGACAATAATCCCCTTAAGGCATCTTGGCTTATATTTAGTCTTGTCGCCAAGTCGAAATAGCTTATTTCTTTTATATCCCGTGCTATACTAACTAATTGCAACATTTTATTGGTTAACCGCATATTTCTTACGGCATCCTTGATGGTTTCTAGTCTAGTTTGGGCAGGCAGACTGTCGAAATATCGAATTAAGGAGCCTAAAGTAGCTTCTATGGCTTGAAATCGGCTTTCTTCATTGTTTTCATGTGTTTTAATCGCCTCTTCTAGCTTTATTGTGAACCAATCTTTAGTAACCATTTGCGATTCAATGCGATCCAATGACGATTCGATGTCCCTTATGGAGCGTCCAGTATAGCCGGCAGCAATACCAAGCTGAAGAGATTCTTTTTCAAGCTGGATAGCAGAAGGGGAAGATTGTAAGGATTCAGAGAATTCTGAAGAAGGGTGATGTGCAGGTTCTAACTGAGGTTGCTGGTCATATGATTGAGTGATTGATTGATTTGTGATTGATTTAAATCGTAAGAGTCTTTTTAGCCAGTTAATTGGATTCATAATTAATTATATGTACTCGCACAGATATAAATCTTTCAGCTATCCTCACTGCATATCTGCTACTCTAACTCTCACTTTTATTTCTTTGAAAATAATATCCAGGCGGGCAGATCTCAACTTTTCAAAAAGGAGCATATCAATAAGTAAGTGAAGTCTCACTTTTTATCATAGCCAAACCTTGCATATGATCTGCTTATTATGTCTCACATAGGACATTAAGAGACCATACTATTCAAAAAAACCTTAGTTTTTAGAACACAATTAAAAGCCTCACTTTAGACGTCTTCAACGAACAGTCATCGACTTGATTGCAATTTACAAATCACACATTACGCGAATGGTATATAACTCACTTTTGAACATTATATCCACACAATAGTATATATCCTAAACTAATAATGTAAATATAATTTTTATTAAATATATTT
>JACQIA010000028.1 GCA_016198705.1 Candidatus Aenigmatarchaeota archaeon | reverse complement strand
TTCTTGTCCCTTTGCTTATCCTGCTTATTAGTTCTACCATATTACGTAAAAATACGTAATAATATTTAAAGGTTTTGGTTTTTGTAGGATAAATGCTCTAATAATTTAGAATATAGAAGGAGTTTTTTATGGCGAAGATAAGGAAAATCAATAAAATAAAACACTCTTATCTTTTATACCGTCCTCTGCCGGGCCTGAAACTTCGTCCATAAAGCTGGTCTGGCTTTGGCACAGTCATTCCAAAAAAAAATTCCACAAAACTCTGGAATGAAGAATATGATGGCGAACCTGAATGCAGCTCTAAGAGCTCTTTTCCTGTGTATTCTTTTCCAGCTATCTTGAATTTCCAGCCCTGAAAAGATTCGTACTCCCTATACCATTGCGTGCCTGTTCTGTTATGACTGGCTCTCTGCTTCCAAACATCCATTGCTTGTGATATAACTTCAGCATTTCTATAATCATATATATCATTTTCAAGAGGAGGTTGGGGCTTAATATTGATGTCATTACTTCTAAGATGGTTTGCGCCATCTCGCGTAAGGGTATAGAAAGTGTGATGACCAACCTTGACCCTTTTGGCAAGGCTCATGAAAACAAGCTCATCAAGCGTCTCAGACACTGTGGCACTGCTTAAAAACGGCAGGCATTTTGCATAGTCACCATAATTTCCATTGATTTCTTCCTGTCCTGTCAAAATATTGCTAGCACGTCTTACAGGCTCCCTGTAATTGCCAAGAAAACCTAGTATCTTGTTCCATTTTATATCAGTCAGATTTTCATGGGCAACAACAAGTTCCGATTCTGTCCCAAGAAAATACCCTTGTATTATCTGTGTATGCCTCCCTCTTGACTGTGCATAAAGTTCCATTACTTCAAGTCTTTGATAATCATGATGTTCTTTTTCACGGAGCAACGCTGTTGGAATCTTTGTAGATATATCAGGGCCGTGTGGGAAAGCCACTATATCTCCATTTAACTGGACAAATCCAAAATTAACAAGTGTTCCAAAAGCGCTCATAAGCTGTTGTTGGAGCCACTCTTCTCTTCCCTGATTAGATATGACTCTTACTAACTGGCTGTAAGTTGGCGATGTTTTTTGATGCTCAAGAATCATTCTTGCATTCTTAAAAAGAAGGTCATATGCATAGTTTATAACTCTTGAATTTGGATTGGAGCGTGCAATGAATGAGTGTTGCACTTTAATATCATCATAATCATATAATAAAATAGCCTTTGCGGGATTACCATCTCTACCTGCCCTTCCCGCTTCCTGGATATATTGTTCAAGAGAGCCTGGAATTGAATAATGTACAATCGTGTATACATCAGGCTTGTCAATGCCCATGCCGAAAGCATTTGTGCATATAATCATTCTAGATTCCCCTCTCATAAATTTATCCTGATTTTGCCTTTTCTGATTAGGATCCATTTGACCATGGTATTTTAATACTGGGAATTGTTTTGAGAGGGTATCATGTAAATTTTCAACATCTTTAACAGTAGAACAATAAACTATTATAGAACCTGAACTTTCTGCAGAAAGTATTTTAACAAGATCTTCTAGCTTATTCCGAGGGTACTCTGTTGTAAACTGTATATTTTTTGGAACTATATCTCCTTGTATAATATGGGGGTTTTCAACCCTTAATGCTTTGAGCATATCCTCTCTTGTGTAAGGCGGAGCTGTTGCAGTAAACATTGCAATCTGTGGATTTCCAAGAGTTTCTCTTATTCCCGGGATAAAAAGATAACTAGGCCTAAAATCATGCCCCCAAACCGAGGCGCAATGAGCTTCATCTACAACTAAAAGACCAACATCTCTATGTTTAGTCAACTCGATGAAGCCTCTTGTTGCAAATCTCTCTGGAGAAGTGTAAAGAACATCCACAAACCCGTCAACAACTTCTTTTGCTACTCTCCTTCGCTCATCAAGTGGCTTGCTTGAATGAAGGGACTCTGCCCTGAATTTTTTACTCTCGGACTTATCAACTTGATCATCCATAAGTGAAACTAAGGGAGATACAACAATAGTAAGCTGAGGCCTAAGAATTCTTGCCGGTAGCTGATAACATAGTGATTTGCCAGACCCCGTATGCGTTACTGCCAAGGTGTTATTTCCTTCGAGAATCGACACTATTGTCTCAAGTTGATTTGGACGAAATTCCTTAAAGCCAAAATATTCACTAAGAGCCCAATTCAGGTCTTCTATAGGTTGTTTATGCCGTAAAGTCATATTTATCGGGGGAGAATATTTATTTAAAAAGTTTGTTATTTAATAATAGTAAATAGTATCTAAGCCCTTCCCTTGACCTTATGCCCGTTCATCTGCAG
>JACQIA010000031.1 GCA_016198705.1 Candidatus Aenigmatarchaeota archaeon | reverse complement strand
GAACCAAGAACATCAAAAACTTGCCCATGACAACCAGGAATAGCAGCCTGACTTCGACCTACCTTAAAAATACCTAAACTATCTCTTACTTGCTCCAATGTAAAATACCTTAAATTACCATAAGGTTCAAGAATGCAATCAATAGACTGCTCTATTTCACGTTTTCTTTCCGAAGAGAGATACATTTCCAACCATTAAAAAAATAATACTATTAAATCTTTCGCAAAATAGTTTTTATCACAATAATCAATATAAACTTCTCTTTCTCAGCATAAGACATGAAATATGCGCACTTAGCTGATCTACATCTAGGCAGTTGGAGAGACCAAAAAATGCGCGACCTATCTAATAAAGCATTTCTTAGCGCCATCAACCAGTGTATAGAACAGAATGTTGATTTCATTCTCTTTGCTGGAGATCTATTCAACACTTCCTTGCCATCAGTAGATACCCTAAAAATAGTTACTAAAAAATTGAAAGAGCTTCAGGAAAAAAATATCCCGATCTACGTCATCCCTGGCAGTCATGACTTTTCACCTTCCGGAAAAACCATGATCGACGTCTTGGAGCATGCCGGATTATTAAAAAATGTCTGCAAAGGAAAAGTGAATCCAGAAACTAAACTCCTAGATCTAGAATTTACAGTCGACAAAAAGACAGGAGCAAAAATAACTGGAATCCTTGGCAGAAAAGGCCTTCTAGACAAGACTTATTATGAAAACCTAAATCTTAAAAAATTAGAGCAAGAAAATGGCTACAAAATATTTCAATTTCATACCACGATCAGCGAGCTAAAGCCAAAACATTTGGAAAAGCTCGATTCCCAGCCTGCTTCATTCCTACCCCAAGGATTTGCATATTACGCCGGCGGGCATATCCATCACCCTACAAAAGTAGAGATTGCAGAATTAGGTACTTTAACCACCCCTGGAAATTTAATCACGCCAGGAATCTTAACTTATCCCGGAGCGTTATTTCCCAACAATTTTGCAGAGTTAGAAAAATATGGGAAAGGTGGATATTATTTAATTGAAACAAAAAACTCAAACCTCAGCACAGAATCTCAGCAAAATATTACTCTAGACCCCAACGCGCCTTTTCAGCAGAATATCACCTGGATTCCTTTAGAAGTCATCAAGCATAAAAGAATAGATATTGATTGCCACCATAAATCTCCCGAAGTGATCTCATTTGAAATAGTAAATTCGTGCCATAATAACGTTCCACACTCTAACATAAGTCAAAATTTATCTGACAATAAGCATTTATCTGAAACAGTAATAACCATCAGATTGCACGGGGAGTTATCGCAAGGAAAAGTATCCGATATCAATTTCAAGTCCATTTTCGATCAACTTTATGCTCAAGGAGCATATTTTATTATGAAAAACACTTCAGAGTTGAGCAGTAAAGAATTCTCTGAGATTAAACTTAGTCCAAAAAATCCTGAAAGCATGGAAGAAGAGATCATCAAAGAGCATTTACAGCAGATAAAACTTCTTCCGCCAGAAAAAGAATTAGAATTGACTAAAAATCTTCTTAGCGCCTTAAATACTATTAAACGAGAAGGTGAAACAATAACTGATTTTAATCAAAGAGTTGAGGAAGAAACAAATCATCTTCTCCAGATTGATCCAGAAACAAAGGATAATGCAATAGATACAAAAACACCATAGCTTTCGAACAATAAAAGACAATGTATAGAACAAAAGAAGCGATACGTCAAGGAATAAAAATCTATCTCTCCAGCCTTCTTGTTTATGGACTAGGAGTTCTCGCTTGCACTAGCCTTCCTTATTATCAAAAGACATTAAACGACACGACAAAAACTCTCCTCCTTATCCTCTATTTAACGTATATAATCCTTGCGCCATTTATCTATTACTTTCGAATAACTAAATACAGCACCAATAAACCATTTCTCTTCCTTCAGTGGCTTATCAACATATTTAGAAATAAAAAGATTATTCCCGAAGCAGAAGAAAAAACTGCCATACTATTCCTAGGAGTAAAAATATTTTTTCTCCCTTTGATGACACAATTTTTCATGGGAAATTTTATCAGTCTTTTGAGAATTTTTACTCAATCATTCACTCAATCAACTCCGGGAATATTTACCTATTCGACCTTATTAACACTTATATTTACTCTTGACACCTTTATATTCACCATAGGCTATGCTGTTGAATCCAGACTATTCAACAACGTTGTCAAATCTGTCGAGCCAACATTATTCGGCTGGGCCGTAGCTTTGATCTGCTATCCCCCTTTTAATTCAATAGTTGGAAAATACATACCCTGGGGGGCTAATGACCATGTTTTCTTTTGGAATGATACGATTACGATAATCCTAAGGATAGGTATCATTATCCTGTTCACAATCTACGTATGGGCTACACTTACTTTAGGATTAAAAGCATCAAACTTAACAAACCGTGGAATTGTCAAAAAATTTCCTTATTCCATCGTCAGACATCCTGCCTATATCAGCAAGAATCTCGTCTGGTGGTTAACTTTGCTTCCTGTCATCAATTGGAAATTTGCCTTAGGAATGGGCTTTTGGAGTATCATCTATTTCTATCGAGCCATAACAGAAGAGAAACACCTCTCTCAAGATTCTGAATATAGAGAATATAAGAAAAAAGTAAAGTGGAGATTTATTCCTTTCCTCTATTAAAAAAAGAGAGAATATAAAATAAGAGTCAAAAAAATAAACTAAAGAAAAGATAAAAAAGAAAAAATTAATTTTTCTTGTAGAGGTAAACTCCTACTCCAACAATAATCGCTACAGCAACAAGTGTCAGCCATAGCCAAGTTAAATCGGAAAGGATCACTCCAAAGTTGCCCCATGCTTGTCCAGCTAAAGCTGATTTACTCTCTTCATCAACAAGAGTATCTTCACCCAAAGCTGCAGCCTCATCCACACTTTCAGCCCCAGTATCTTCAGCAGCAACTTCTTCAACTGCTTCTGGAGTCTCTACCACAACTTCAGCTTTCTTGACTACAGCAGCTCCGCCGCCTCCACCACCACCGCCTCCTCCCCCACTACTTGAGGAAGAACTGCTGGAAGAACTTCCACTAGGAGTTCCTGGCTGCCCTCCTGCCCAAGCCGAAAACTCACAGTAAGGTATTTGCCAGATACAATAATTGCTTCCCGTTTTATTTAACGTTGCTTCGGCAGTCCGATCAACACAGGCCGTCCTTGCATCGTTACAGTGCCATAATTCCGTACACGTTCCTGTTCCCGGAACTTTGACATAACAGATTTCGGGATAAAGATTAAAGACTATTTTATCACGAACATCTTCATCCATTCCTGCATAGCCAATACTTGCTCCGCTTGATGTTGTCGTTGTTCCTGAAGCTAGCCCATCAGAAGCACCATCAATGTCTCGTACAGCACTGCTCAATCCCGTCATCGTCAGTTTAGCATCGATAAACTCAATGTAGCTGCTATTGCTCGTCGTAGCCAGCATGATATTAGCTCTTCTCCCCGTCGAATAATTCACTAACAGCCTTACGGTATCATCAAAGACTTCATCAAATGCCTTCTGGTCAAACTCATAGCTCTTGTCTTGGTCAACATCAAAGCTGACATTCCATCCAGTAGGCGCTTTGATATCTACAACAAAGTCACAGAACGCACAATCATCCCGCGAAGTTGCCGTCGTAAAGTTTGAACACTTGCTGCTACCACATTTATTATTCTCATCACAAAACTGTAATTTATAATAATATACTGTATCTGCAG
>JACQIA010000025.1 GCA_016198705.1 Candidatus Aenigmatarchaeota archaeon | reverse complement strand
GTTTATCATCATTATCATTCATTATTTGTTAGAATTTATCAATAGTGGAAATAGATAATCTAAGTAACTTGTTCTAAATGCTTAACATTAGAAATTTGAGGAAGCTATTATGATCATCACTCCAAATTATTCATTTGGCGACATAATTAGGTAGCTTCTTCTTCAGGAAGGTGAATTAAAATGGGTAAGATAAGCCCGGTTGCATCAAAATATATAGTTCATGCAAACATAGAAATAGAAGGTGTTGTAGACAGGCCAGATGTAATTGGAGCAATTTTCGGCCAGACAGAAGGCCTTTTAGGAGCAGACTTGGAGCTTAGAGAGCTTCAAAAATCAGGCAGGATTGGAAGGATAGAGGTCAACACAGAAACAAGAACAGGCAGGACAAAAGGCACTATAATAATCCCGTCTTCTTTGGACAAGGCAGAAACTTCAATAGTCGGCGCAGCTCTTGAAATCATACAAAGAATCGGCCCATGCAATGCAAAAATAGAAGTTCAGAATATAGAAGACGTAAGAATAAGCAAAAGAAGCATGGTTGTCGAAAGAGCAAAAGAATTGCTCAAGAAAATGATGGAAAACACCATGCCGGATTCGCAGGAGATAGCTGATGAAGTTGCTTCTTCTGTAAGAGTTATGGAAATTGTAGAGTACGGCAAAGACAGGTTGCCTGCAGGCCCGGCAATAGACGAAAGCGACGAAATAATAATTGTAGAAGGCAGAGCAGACGTATTAAATCTTTTGAAACACGGCTTCAAAAATGCAATTGCTTTAAACGGAACATCTGTGCCTCAGACAATAATAGATCTTTGCGGCAAGAAAGTTGTTACTGCTTTTGTAGATGGCGACAGAGGCGGCAACTTGATAATCAAGGAGCTTACTTTAGTGGCTGACATAGATTTTGTCACAAAAGCCCCAGATGGAAAAGAAGTCGAGGAGATAACAAAAAAAGAGATTCATAAGGCATTAAGGAGCAGGATTTCTGGAGAGCAGGCAAAGCTTGAGCTTTCAAGGGAGCCTGAAAGAACGTCTATGGAAATGGTTAGGAGGCACCCTCAGCAGCAATTTTCAAGGCCGATTCAAAGATTTCAGCCTCTGCCAAGCATAAAGCGTATTCAAATTTCTGAGAACGAAAAAGGAACTTTTAAGTCCATGCTAGAAGACCTCATTGGTACAAGAGGTGCAGAAATTCTTGACAACAAGCTTTCTGTACTAGGAAAGGTTCCAATAAGCGAGCTTCAGACTGCATTGAAGAGCATAAATAATGCCCATGCAGTTGTATTTGACGGCAGCATTGAAAGAGATATTGTGAAAGCGGCAGAGGATTCGAATGTCAGGTTTTTAATAGGAATGGACTCAAAGGTCAAGCCTAATGAAACAAGAGTAAATTTATTGACGGTAAGCGAACTTTAATGTAAAATAATCCTTTAAAGTATACAGTTTGATTTCTATTTTGATGACTTTAATGGGCTCAAACACGGGTTTTGTTTGTCAAAACCCTATTCGCAAAGGAAAAATCCGAACTGCGTAACGGATTTTTCCTCTGCACTCAGTTGTCGAAAATCGCAAACGTTACAATAAATATTAACGATTTTCGAGCATGCTCGGAAATCTTTGATTTCCGACATTTCGCCCAACAACAATGGTGGCAAATCGAATGCAGAGGATTTTTCCATATGTCGAAAATCGCAATAATTTATTTCAAATACTTATGATTTTCGAGCATGCTCGGAAATCTCTGATTTCCGACACGAAGTGGGGAAAAATCCTTTGTGAGCAGGCTTTTCACCAAGAAAAGCCGTGTTTGCCACCGTTATTGTTGTTGGGTGTATACTTAACAACTTGACTTAACATAATCGCAAGCTTTTTAATTTAAATTGATTATCTTAGCAAAATGATCGACTTGTTTTCAATAATCCTGATTATTTTTGGGCTTGCATTGTTTGAGATAATCATAAGCGTGGACAATGCCATCATTAATGCCGAAGTTCTAGGCACAATGTCCAGAAAAGGCAGGAAATGGTTTTTGCTCTGGGGCATTCTAATTGCTGTTTTTCTTGTCAGGGGCTTATTGCCTTGGATTATTGTATGGGCTTCAAACCCTTCATTAGGATTTTTGGGCTCTTTTACTGCATCGTTTAGCTCTGACCCTGAAGTTGCGAAAGTGATTGAAGAATCGTCTCCTATCCTGCTGGCAGGAGGCGGAACTTTCCTGTTGTTCCTGTTCTTCCACTGGCTGTTCCTGGAGCCGAAGCATTACGGGCTTGTAGGAGAAGAGTTTATACACAAAAAAGGCTTTTGGTTTTTTGCTGTTGTTTCTGTTTTGCTGTCTGTGATTGTATGGCAGGCAATAAAAATAAAACCCTGGATGGCTTTTGGCGCGGTTATAGGCTCTACAGCATTTTTTATCACGCACGGCTTTAAAGAGAATGCAGAGCAGATGGAAAAGCAGATGCTTGAAGGCTCTGCTGAAATGTCTGACATAAGCAAGATTTTCTATCTTGAAGTCATAGATGCAACCTTTTCCATAGATGGGATACTTGGGGCTTTTGCCTTCACTTTTATCCTTCCTGTTATTTTAATAGGCAATGGCATCGGGGCATTGGTTGTGAGGCAATTGACTGTAAGCAACATTGAAAGGGTTAAAAGGTACAAATACCTAAAGAACGGCGCCATGTACTCGATATTCGCCTTGGGAAGCGTGATGGTTCTGCACAGCTTTGGCGCGCACATCCCTGAATGGATCTCGCCTGTGCTGACATTCGGCATAATAGGGTATTTCTTTTGGAAGAGCGTGAAGGAGATAAAAACAAGCAGTTAAGAATTGTTTAAGGCTTTCACCAAACTTTGAATGACTTTTGGGACTACATTTTTAAAACATTATATCTTTCTCATTATAATCTATGATAGAGATATTCAGCCAAAGGACAAAAGAATTAACTGAAGTATACGCAAGAGCCCTTCTTAAAGCTCAATCAACAGGCAAATTAGACGATGTTGTTAGCGCAACATTTGCCCTAAATACTATTCAAGGCAGATTAGACTGTGCTGAAAAAAAATTAATAATAGACATAAATGAAGTAGATCCCAACTTTATTGATTTAGTTGCTATGCTAAATCAAGTTCGCAGCCCAGACCAAATGGCTGATTATTATAGGGAAAGAAGTAACGTAATAGAAAGAATGGTGAGTCATGTATACAGAAACCCCAGATTGTTAATGGAGCATCTTGACCAAATCGCTTCACGCACTATATTAGGGGTAACATCACCAGGCGCTGTTATGACTTTAATAAATTTATCAGAAGTTTATATGAGAACATCCTTGTTATTGCTAGTCCATTTTCTTATATTTTAAGTGTTGATAATCAAGGGAAAATATATTCAAAAAAATTGCCGCTTATAGGGAGATTGGACAAAATCGGTGAAGAATTCCAGAATATTACCTTTCATTCTGTTACTACCCATCTTTTTGACCCTGAAAATCTTGCAAAAATAGTCAAAGACCATGAATCTTGGTCGAACTTTACGCATGATGAAAATTATCCAAGAATACCAAATGCTGCAAATATAGCAGCCCAGCTTTTGACTTTTGCACAGCAGCATAAAGAATATTACAGGCCATGGCCCCATGAAGTTGTAATTAACAATCCGCCTCTATATTCAATTACTGTTGTAGATGAAGCACCTGAAGGATTGTTATATAAAATAAAACATACAGATGGGAGTATAGCACTTGGAAGAATCCTCTTCATTGACGATAAATATGCAATTGTGCAGTCTGATGGAGTTGGCCAGCCTGCTAAATGGAATTCTAACCCACAAAATACAATAAGCATTTTTGCGTTGGTGTCGGCAATTGCAAGGGATATGTTTGTTTTGGAAACAAAGGAAAGATTTTATGATGAAAGCAGGCCTATGAAGCCAAGTTTTGGCAAAAAGAAAAAGAAAAAAGAAGAATATATGTGGCTGCCTCGCACTAGGATAAATTATGTTGGTGAAAAAGAAATCCCAATAGACGAAAGAATTGACAGGATTGCCCCTTATGGCATCGCTCCTCATCCAGTTACAGGTCATAAACGGAAAGCAAAAAATCCTAATCCAAAGCAGCTTGAACTGGCAAAAGGCGTATTGGAAATTCCTGCTGGTTACACTTATGTTAGACCATATGAACATCCTGGCGGAAAAGGCGAGAAGAGATTGTACAAGAGCAGGTCTGCTATGGTTACGTTGTTTGGTGCGGGGTGACTTAATTGTTTTTATGCTGCTAAAGCTACAGTTTTTGATTTTATAGAATCAAATAACCATTGATTAAGCTCCACGTTCCCATCTAATTTTGTTCCACTATTAGAATTCTTATTTAAACCCACTTCTTCCGTCCCAGCTTTAACTGCATTTTCTATCTCTGCATCAGATTTGCCTAAGACTTTTGCATACTCCTTATATTCTTCCAATTTTTTGGGGTCGTTTACAAACTTCTTTATCAATTCGATAATATTTGTTTGAGTAGGCATAATAGTGTCTATTTCGTTTATATTTTTAAACACATCTTCAAACCTTCTTCCAGGGCCAAGCAATTTCTCTTGATATTTACTTTGTTCTTCTTCTATCAATTTTTCAAGTGATTCTTCATCTAAATCTTTGTTTTCATTTATTACTGTGAGCTTTATTTCATCCAGTTTGTTCCTAAATAATGCCTGCGCTCTTGCATAGTTATCCCCTGTCAAGAATACTGCCTCCGCGTGTTCTAATGATAAAAGAGGTATGCCAACGACATAATGGGGTGAATTATCTCCCTGTATATTTGGATCTCTAGAGACAAGTCCTTGACCCGCTTCATCTACCTGAGGATTCTCCTTAAGCTTTTGTATCAAGTTACCTATAAATTCTTTCTTAAATACTATCATGCCTCCGCCCGCAACACCATATTGGAATGGTGTTTCTGAATCATGGCTCATATAAACTCCTCTTCCATAAGCATTAATCCAGCCGGGTTTTAGTCCTCCTGAATCTATGATATTTTCTATATTTGTATAAGTGTCAACTTCTATATACTGCACTTTCTTCTTTGGTGTTCCATGCACTACCAAATTCTTCATTGCAAATGACTGACCCTTGAGCATTTGCACTCTATCTTCAGGCTCAAGAAGTTGGAATACTGCATTCTTTTGCCTAAAAACAGGGTCAGCTTCCCTAATCTTGTTGCTTAAATATTGCAAGCTGCCTGCCCTTTCAAATATAGAGCCTATCTCTCTTATGAGCAATTGTTTTTCATCAGATGTTAGGTCTTCAGGCAAATTCTTCAATATTTTATCTGCATTCCTAGTAATCTTATCCTGCAATGCTCCCTTAGTTGATTCGTCTTTTTGAGCATAGTAGTTCATTCCAGCTTTTAATATCTCATCACTTTCTCTATCAAGATTAAACCCGAACTGCCATCTTGTTCTGACAAACCTTAAGTAATCAGCAACAGCAATTTCATTTATCGCATTTACACCTATGTTTACAGGCCTTCTTTTTCCATAAACTGCTAGAGAGCCATAACTTAGCCTTCCTATCCTATCTCTCAAATCAAGCAAACCTTGCTCAGGGTCGTCTATGACAAGTTTCCCTTTATTATCAAATCTTATCTCAATTGTATTTATTGTAGTATCACCTCTTGTTACTGCTGATGCGTCTCCTCTCAAATCAACTCCACCAGGCAATCTTTGAGTAGTAAATTCTGTTAATAAAAATTCCAAGTTTTGGAAGGTTATTGAGGCTGGATCTGAAGTTCTGGACAAGTGTTCTTTAATTTTTTCATCGGATATTTGGCTGTCTTCGTAAAATTGGATTAATTCTTCCTTAAATATATCTCCTAAAGGACTGTTAATAACTGCTTTTACTCTAGCTAATTTAAGATTTTCAACCCCAACCCTGTCAAACCTTTTAATTTTTTCTTCTAGCCCAACATCAAATGCAGGCAGAACAATAGTTCTTATCTTATTGTTTCTCATATATTCTATTACGCGCTGGACATGCTGTTGATTGCATTGAGGGCAATTTTGAAGCTCATTAATGTCCAATTTTACTGAAAGCACTCTAACATCTATATCTCCAGTTAGCGGCTGGTTTTGGCCAAAAATAACATTCATTAATGGATTCCTAGATGCTCCGGAAACCAAGGATATGGTAAGCCCATTTTTTCTTGCTGTAGTTAATGCCCCATAGAAGCCAGTTCCAAATATCTTCTCAGGATTTTGGTTGATTTTTGCTTCTATTTCAGCTTTATATCGATTGCTTTCTGCAATTCTAGCTTGTCTTTGTTGCAGTATGTTTTCTAAAGTGGTTTCTCCTTTTGCAAATTGCACTAATTGAGTTCCAGATAGTCTGTTTTCCAATCCTTCAATAGTTCTTCTTCTGTTAATTTTTAATGCCTCTTTTATTTTAGAAATCAAGTAATTATTTAATTGGCCATGCTCAAACGCTAATTCAGTCACTTGCGGATTCTCGCCATAATTATATGCAAAGTTTATGACTTCTGGTGTGGCAAGTTGTCCAAATAATGCAGACTCTAATGATTTTTCTATTATCCTTCGCCTTTGCTTATTTGCCTTATCATAAAGGATTATTAAATCTTCAATATTCCTAATTATATTAACATTCTTTGCTTCCAATTGTTCTCTTACATTTTTATTGTTTATAATTCCTTCTGTTCCTTCTCGATATATCAATGCCAGTCCCAATTCTGCCTCTAATCCATAGTTTAGCATAGCAAGCATATTTTCCACTACTTGATACTTTCCATCAGGCCTTTGAACAAGAACAGCATCCCGCAAGTGAGGAGAACTAGTAAGCACCTGCAATATTTTTGATTTCGCTGCTTGTATTCTATCCCTGTTTTCTTCGTCGCCAGTGCTTCTGAGGAAATCATCAAATCTCTTGTCCAGCACAAATTGTCTAAACTGAGAAGAGCCTACAAGCAGAGACAAGTAGTTGTTTCTTGCATAGCCGCCTATTGAGTTATATGTTTCCCTTACCTTAACTTCTGGCTCAGGCAGTCCAAGCTCTTTCCAGAAAATATTCTCAATAATTGAATCGTCAATATCAACATTTGTTTGGAATACTGTTCTAGCTAATGCTGACCTTAACGACGCCTTTAGTTTATCTGTAACAAGAGGTGACTTCCACAAATTCAAAAGCTTGTTTAAGTCATTTTCATCAACTTTCACACTATTTTGAGATGCAAACGTTCCTATGGCTTCTGTAAGGACAACAGCTCTTTGCTCGGATAACTCGGTTTCAGTAACAAGCTTCAAAGTAGTCTTAAATGCCGCGTCAGCAGTTTCTTTGTTTTCAGTGAGGCTAGTTCTTATAATTCCTACAAATTTCTTGAATTCGTATTCGTTTACAGTATCTGAACTAGCAATCTTTTCTAAATATCTTAACATATCTTTGTTTTTTAAATAAAATATCCTAGCAATCCTATTAGAATCAGAACTTACAAATTTTAATGATTTAACAAATTCTCCAAGCAGTTCATCACTTAGCTGACTACCAGTTTCGCTGTAAGCCAGTATTAAATCGTGAATGCGCTCCAGAGGCTCATTTTGGTGAGCGTAATTCTGGGCTAGTTTTCTGGTACCGCTTGAACCATAGCTATATTCTTCAAATATCTTTCCGCTCTCTATGGATTTAACCAAGTCAGAATCTTCCCCTGCTTCTTTTTTTATTTGTTCAAGTAGCTTATCTTTATCTGAATTGAATTTTCTTAATTCTTCAAGCCCAACAGCAATCAACTTTTCCCTAGAGTCCTTATCTACTTTTTTGATTAGGTTGGTAACAGAGCTAAGTAAAAACTGACGTCCTCCTTTATCTTGTTCTATTTGCAAATCGCTTAGCAACAAATCTACAATACTCGAGTACTGCTCGTGAGAAAGCCCTTCTAATGCAGAAATATAACGATAGTCTCTATATCTGCGTCCATTCATTTCCTCACTATCTGAGCGTGCATTGTTTTTGATATCATCCTGCAACAACTCAAATGAAATTTGAGGTGCTAAATTCAATACAGTTGCTAAATCATCAGTAAACTGTGAAGCCTTTTCAATAATCATGGGCAGCTTTTGTTCCACATGTTCACGCGGTATTCTTGAAGAAATCTCTTTTAGCATTGAATGGCTGTAATGTATCTGTTCAAAATTATCCACAAGGAAATCAAATGACCCCTCTTTGCCTATACTGCTAAGCCTATCCAATAATAGCTGCCTTTTTGCACTTTCCCTAGGTTCTGTTTTTATTATTTCAAGCACTTTGGATTCAACATCAGGGTCGGATATAGAGCGAATTAACCCATCTACAAAACTATTAAATGCATAATTTGTTGAATCTCCTCTATTTGCTCTTTCATAATCTTCAATTACTTGGTCGAATATAGGGGATATCCTCTCACCTAATATTTCCCATTGATAAGAACTTGCAAATTTTTCTGGGCCTAATTTTTCTTTTAAATTTTCGTATAACTGCCTGGTGAAATCTGGGTCTTTTATTTCTGTTATCAATTTTTTTAGTGCTTCACCTTCCTTGCCGTCAACAAAACCTTTAACCAGCGCATTCTTGACATTGGCTTCATATATCGGATTAGCTAAAAGAGATTTTAT
Organism: Candidatus Aenigmatarchaeota archaeon; assembly: GCA_016198705.1. Classification (GTDB taxonomy): domain Archaea; phylum Aenigmatarchaeota; class Aenigmatarchaeia; order CG10238-14; family SCSR01; genus JACQIA01. The sequence continues at coordinate 6,114 of JACQIA010000025.1, read as the reverse complement.
AGACTTTTCTATTTCACTTTCATAATAATATCTCTGTCTTCCTGCTAATCTTCCAAGAGCTAAATCAAAAATATTTTCAATGTCCCGGTCATTTCCTGAAAATTTATCCTGTCTGGAAGCTATGCCTTCTAGAACGTACCCGATTTGTTGGTCTGCTCCATTTTTTATAAGTGCTTGCATAATAAACTCAATATCAGCCGAGGATGCACTTAACCCCAGAGCATAGAATGAGTCAAAAGACATAGATTGGATGTCCATTCTTGAAAATGCCTCAATAAAACTACTGCTCTTGGCTTCAGATAATATCCTCAAAATTACTCCATTCCTGTTTGAGTCGCCTGCTCCTGTCCTGCCGATTAAGTAAGATTCCCACTCATATCTTTTATTTGGATTCTGTTTTATTTTATCTGCTGTTCTCTTTATTCCGTAATCCTTTACTTCATTATTCCTCTGATAAGAAGGCATACCTTCAATTCGTTCCAAAATCTGTAATAGAATTGCCATTTCATTGCCTGTATCCCTGCTTGCGAAATAATCAAAAATTCGCTTATTTGATTCTACATTTGCATCAATGTTGCCATAGTAATTGAATCCATCTCCTTCAATCAACAACGTATCGAAGCGAGGATCGTTGAATGAAATTATATTATCAACAATTTCAGCATTAGTTTTCCATTCATCGCCATAAAACAATGAGAGGTCAAGATTGGAGATAGAATTCAAAACAATATCCGGGTTTCGGCTTACCTTAGCGATTAGCCTTGCCAAATTCCATTTATCGTTTCGGTCTGTTTTGACATTAATATACCTTAATGCGAACTCTTCCGCTTTTTTCCTGAGATTCTCATCAGTATAGCTTACACTGCCAAGCGCAGCAACGTAATTGGCAAAATTTTTATTGAATTGTTCGGAGCCTTCTAATTCTAATATTTTATCAACAAACCTTTGGTCCCTGAATCTTGATACAATACCCCAAAGTTCCCTGGAGCCAATTTTGTCTAGATTTTGCAGTACCCATTCAGCAACTGCTTTGTTATCAAGTGTAACCAATGATTCAACTAATTTATTTCTTTGCCATACTCCAATATCTGTGCTTGTCACAAGAACATCATACAGCTTCGCTCCTTGATTATCCAGTTTGTATGTTTTAATAATGTCTGATATTAGTAATGCATTTCCTATGTTATCCTTATCAAGAAGCCTAGATAAAATTTCGGGGTTATTTTCAAAAAAAGCCCTGAAATCGTCTTTAAACAATTTTGTTCTCTCATGACTAACAGTATAATCTAACCCAAATAATTTTAAAGTAGCTTTAACAACTTCCGGATTATCACTAAAGAGCCCTTCCTTTATTACTCCAAGTGCAGGCTTAAAATGCTTTTCCTTATCCTGTTCTTTGCCAGATTGGTATTGAAGATGACTAAAAAGCTTATCGACAGCGGCGATTCTGACTAGTATATCTTCATCTGTATTACTAATTAATCGTTCCAAGAAATTAAGTGTGTCAATGCCTTTGGTAGTCACTACAAGATTGTTAACATACGCTACTCTATTTTCAGTATTTTTGTCTTCTATTTTTTTAATCAGCAGGTTATTATAAGTAAAATCCCCGAATAGGTTCTGAAGGAAATAGAAATCAAAATAGCTCTGGCTTTTCTCAATCTGCAAAAGCAAATATTCCTGCAAGTTTTCACTTTCCTTGTTAGAGAGCAATTGGGATGTTTGAAGAAGAACTTTTCTAATTCGCTGCATATAATCATGCTTTCTGTAATATTGCTCTTTTGAATAATCGCTCCAAATGGCTAATATCATGGGAGCGCCTTGCGATACAGAAGGACGTGCTTGCGATACCATTTCTTCTTCTAGCAGTTCTTGAATCTTCTCAGTTCTTGTTCCAAGTCTTGACAATTCTTCATGCAACCGAACCATTTGTTCTGGCGTCATGCTGTCTATTAAAAACCTATTAGAAATGTAGGCACTTGCGTACAAAACTGCCTTATTGACACCTTCTTCACTTTTTATCCCTTTAGCTATTCTAATGACTCTCCATTTGTAAAAAGAGCCGAAAAATGACCTGATAGCATTGTGTAGCCTGCCTCTCTTATCAAGCTCTTTTCTAAGCTCTTTTTCTCTTTTTTCTGTATTCTGGGGTTGCTCTACGTATCTGTCTAATTTATTTTCTTCGATTCTTCCTTCGGTTAACAGCTCATTTATGATTTCTTCATCTGTTAAGCCTTTATTTCGTAAATCGGATATTTTTGATTTAATTTCATTAATCCATCTTTTAGTGTATGGCGTACCTGGCCATTCCTCATCTAAATTGAGGGCAACAACATCTTTAGTATCCACTATATAAGAGATTACAATATCAAGTAAATTATTAGCTTCAATATGACCTCGCGCAAAACTAGGCAAATCGAGCAATAGGTAGTATTCGACAGCTTGTGATAATGTTGATAGACTTTGTTTTTCTTTTATTTTGTCCTGCAGTGCTTTTCTTGTTGAAGATTCGATTTTAGTGCCCTTAAACATCTCTTTGGCTACCATTGCTCCAAATGTGTGGGCTTCAGATGATTCGTAATTATTAATATCACTCAGGCTTATCCTTCTATCTTGGAACATTTCTCTTTGAATTGCATAAATAGCAGAGCCCAATTCGTGCCCCACTTGAATTCCTACTAGATATGTTTCGGCAACATCTTCGACATTTTGCCCTCCACCTATCCCAGCAGCAAAATTCTTATCTTGCCTTAATAATTCAATTACATCAGAAGGTGTAGATGTTGTAATTGTTATTATATTTTCTTCAGCATTAATGTTATACAAAGCATTAGCTTCTGTTGACCTTTTAACGGGCTTGTTTTCAGCCTTGATTGTATATTCTAAACCCCCAATTCGCAGTTTGTAAGTGCCTGCAAGTATTCCGTGAAAGTTAGTTTCGATTTGCTGTGCTATTTCTTTTGCTTTCTGCTGATTGGAGATTTTAACATTATCTCTTGTTTCAAATGTTTGGACTAGGAAACTTTTTAGTTGGGCAGAGTCTAAGCCATCGCCGAAGAAGCTGACCTCCGAGAATTCCGGAATTGCTTCAACATTATGTATCCTAACAAATTCGTCTATGCTTGCGCCCGTGTCCCTTCCAAGGTACTGTTCTATGTCGTATAGGATGGTCGGAATGTCTTCTATCTTTATTCTTCCAGCCTCAAGGCCCTGTGCGATGTATATTCTTACATCAATGTCTTTAATTTCCGATAGCTGATTTATTGCAGCAAGAATTTCTTTCTGCTTTAAATTGCCCTTTGATAAAGCACTTGACAAGACTCTTATGGTTTCACGATCCAAAGCTTTGGTAGTACCATAAGGATCCAAAAGAGCTAGAGATTGCTCAAAGCTCTCCAAATTATCAATAGCACTTTTATATTTTTCATACATCGTTTGATAATCTATAAAGCCGTCACCCTTCCTTATCAATCCTAATTCGGGATTAAAAGCGATGAATCTGTCTACCGCGGATTTTATTTCAGGCGGAACTTGGATTGGCCTCACACTGGACATGGCATCCTCAAATATTTCTCTGATTTGTTCCCAGTCATCTTGTATGTCTGCAACAATAGAAATTTCTTTTTTGTCTTCGGATTGGAATTTGTAAAGAATCGGAGATTTTATATTGCCTTTTGATAAGCTTGATATTTCATCTTTGCTCGGTATTGAGGCGCTTACTGCACTGAATATCAGGCCTTCATAATGAATGAGATTCCATGCCACATTTGACATTCTGTTTAAGTTTTCAAGCGGTATTATTGCTATTTCTTGACCGCTTTTCTTTACCATTTCAGCAACAAAAGGTATGGATTCACTTGGAACAGCTATTATTTCCGTCCTTAGGTAGTTCATCAGTATTTCTCCGCTGATTTGCGTTTCGTAGCCGTCCTGGGATGGGATATTGACTGCCTGCTCCTTTCCTAGAACGACAATCGGTATGCTACTGAGTTTTTCCCAATCCAGCTTTTCGGAATCGCTCATCTTTGAGAATTTTTCCTTCAATTTTTTTAGATGGGTCAGCCTTTCGTTCTCCCTATCAATGGAAATTAATCCATTCCTGATAATGGCATCATTGCTGATTATAGTTTGTATAAATTCTTCCTGGTCCCTTATTTTTGCATCTATGCTATTAGGAGTTATTGCGTAACTGCCGCTTGCGAGTTCAGAATATTCAATGGCCCAACTAACATGCGAACCACCTACTGTAGAAATTTTGTCTCCAGTATTGGATGCGCCAGCATTTTCACCTGTAACAATCTCCCCTCCGTTTTTCATTACTTCATCTTGTGGCAAAATATTTCCGCCTAAGCTTAAAATTCCTTCTAGTGATTTCGCGTTTGTGCCGTGTGCAAAATAGTCTATAGCTGGATCATGCCGTGTCTTGATTAAATCATCCATTATCTTGACAAGACTTTGTGAGCTTAAATCTTTTGAATCAATGCTCTCCTTTACCGAGGCGACATATCCTTTTATTGCCGGATTATCCACTCTCGGATTCAAATCCTCATCAATAAGTCCAGCTTCTATCAATTTTGGCAGCACTTCAGTTGGCTCTTTAGTCTTAATATCAAAGGCAATTTCACTTGCAATTTCATTTATTTTCTCTTGAGGAACTTCTCTGCCTGTAATTTTATCAACAATTTTTCCAACTAATCCTTTGTCTTCAACTGCTTTTTGCTGTGTAACTGCTCTAAGAGTTTCGCTTGTAGTCACGTCAATATTTTCCTTAATAGAGTCTGCAATTGATTGCTCAATTGTCGTAACTCTCTTTCCGTCTACAATTTGAGGGGTAATGCCTTGCTGCACAACAATAACTTTCTGTCCATTTTGCGAATAAATTATTATGTCATCATCAGAAATAGCTTCTTTTATTATTTGCACATTGTCTTGCTGCTGCAATGCTGATTCAAAAGCCAGAGCACTTCCGCTGATCTCAACTTTTCTTATCGGCTCGTTGTCTTCGGATATTAATATTTCCTCTTGAACAATAGCAGGAGTTTCAACCTTTAAAACCTGTAATCTAGTTCCTGCAATTTCAATTTGTGCAGATGGCTTTATGCTTGCGCCTGTTTCAATTATAATCTGCGCATTTGTCAGCAAATCTCTTGCAAATACCCTGTTGTTGGATACTGAAACCACGTCAAAATTATTGTCTTTGCTCAATACTTCAGCTGCTTGCCTGGCGTCTAAATTATTCATAGACAGGCTTTGCCATACTTCCCCGCCGCTTAGGTAAACAACCTCTCTTGACCTGAGATTAGCATTTGTCCCTGCAAGTACTGTTCTGACATGGCCAATTGTAGCTATATCCTCTTTATTCTGCCTAATTATATTATCATTCACTTCTCCTTTTATCTCAACGGAATTAATCCTGCCGCCAGTATCAATTCTTGAATTAGAAGTTGCCAAAGCAAATTGAACCTTATTTTGCTCGGCAGTTACAACCCCATTTGTTTGGTCTACAACTATATTAGTAATTCCTTGAGTATTTCTTAAGCTGTTAGCTATTAACATAACATCATTGCTGTCAGTTCTTGCTATGCTTACTATTCCAGTCGAAGTTTCATAGTTTACAGGCGCATTAGTTCTTATCAAACCATTGCTTTCTGCAAAATTATCTTGAGTTGTTATTGCCAATGCCGCTTTGCCTGGCTGTCTTAATATCAATCCATCTGCATTTTCAATTATTCTAATTTCTCCGGAATCAATTCCACTCTGTAAACCAAAAGTATCTATTACTTTTTGCGGCTCAGATGTCTGGATAACATCAACGCTTCCATACTCAGGACTGAAGTAATTATTAATGGACTTAACATCAATATTCCTTCTCGCTAAATATGCTTTTGCAAATTCTGCGCTTGCAATCCTGCCATGATACATCTCAGCCCAGTCCGGCAAGGTCTCTTCAGCAAATTGTCCAACAGCTCTTGTGCCCGTTGCAACATCAACACCTTTTCCGGCAGTGCCATAGGCTTGAGGCAATATGACTTCTTCAAACCACATTTCTTCTGCAGCGAATTTAAAGCCCTTGGAAAATGTTGGCAAAGTCTCTCCAATCACAGCAACTGCTTT
>JACQIA010000034.1 GCA_016198705.1 Candidatus Aenigmatarchaeota archaeon | reverse complement strand
GCTTTAAATGAGTATATTAATAACAGCGTGATTAAAACTGAAATTAATAATCTTTTTCTTGTTATTTTAATTAATTTCTTTGTGTTTGAAAGGGTTATTAAAATAATAAGTGTTAATACCCAATGAAAATTTTCTAAAAATAAAAATTTAAGCCTATTAAGGAATCTAAAGAAGATAATTGGCGTTATTGGTCTCCAAAACTCTGAAGATCCCGAAATGGCATTGTATATTGGTTGATTTATGGCATGATAATATATCCAGATGGCAAAAATAATGATCGGAATGGAGTAAATAAAGCACTTCTTAATTAATTCTTGTTTGGATTCTTTGTAATTCTTAATGAAAATGTATACTAATATTGCTATTATTGTTAATACTCCTGGTTCTTTAGATAATGCTAATAAAGCCCCACTTATTAAGTAACCTATTATATTATTTCTTAAGGCAAAATATATAGTTGATATTGTAAATGCTGCTAGTGGAAGATCTAAGCTTACTATCCCGCTTTGAGCGAAAAATAGTGGTGAGAATAGAAGAAATAATGAAGATATTATTCCTACTTTCTCATCATATAGATAAGATGCCAATAAGTAGGTGAAGATTATTGTTATGACTGCAAACAGAAGCATTACAAAGTGGGCTGTAATTAATGAATTACCAAAAAGATAAAAAGCCAAAGCTAAACTTAAAAAAACCAGAGGAGGATGACCAGTATCCAAACCTCCATTTTCTAATGGAAATGGCAAAACCGGGTTAAAATTGTTATTTAATGTCCAATATGCGGATTTTATCCATAAAGTTGCATCCCAAAAATGAGGTGTATTTAATATTGGATATTTTAGTATAAATAGCAGTGTTACTAATAGAGCTCCTACTATTAGATTCTTGTTTTTATAAATTAACATTAAAGAAAACTTAACCTATATGCTTAAAAATTTTTGCTTAAAAATAAAAAGAAAAAAAATAAGGCATTTAGCCTTATTGTACTGTGTAGGTTCCAACAACTTGTGATGGACTTGTTACTTTAGCCTCTACTTTGCTTAAGCCAGCTAATTTGCCTGCAGCAATAGCTTCAGCTGCATTTCTTGTGTCTACAGCGCTATAACCAGCTACTAACAAAGCTACTTTGTTGCCGTTGTCAGCCAATCTTACCATAGCCTCATTTGGTGTGAAGTCTGCTGCAGTTAATCCAAAGACACTTTTAGCCAATGGATTTACAGCTGGACCACCAACAACGATAACATTTTGGGCTGTTGCACTAGTAACTTCCTCAGCAAGCACAGATGCTGTTGACGGAATTGGGTTTACTACTACTGAACCACCGCTTGATGTTGTTTTAGCTGTTGTTCCTTTAATAACAACATTAGCCTGCACTTGATCACCTGGTATGTCAACTACAACTTCATCACTAGAACCATGGCTCTTTGGGTCTCTAATGATTGTACCATATCTTGTTCTATGGTCTTCATCTTTTGTACCTATAGTTTGTTGTGTTGCTCCACCAGAATTTGGTCCCCATACTAGCTCATCTGCTTCCTCTGAAGATGCTGTAGCTCCCAACGCACTAAACTTATAACTGGTTACGGCGAAAATTGCGGAGATGTTATCGTCGTAGTCTGGCAAATCTGTACTATGGAAAGATACTAAGTTTAATTCAACAGAACCAGTTCCAGTAGCACTTGCTGCTGAACCATTTAAGTACATTACAACATCTGTATCCTTGGTGCTATCAAAGTTAATATGGCCAAAATAATTATTCGCGGTATTATATTCAACATTACCTGCTAATTTAACTTTGTTGTCGTTGGTATCTTTGTAGAATACACCTGTTGAATTTCTGCTTCCTGATGTATTAGCGCCTACATTACCATCTTGGGCATATAACCATACTTTATTTGTCTTTATGTCTGCTGTAGATGTTGAGCCATTTACATTAGTTAATTGGCTTGTATCAATTACCAAACCTTCACTCTTAGTGGTCTGAAGGAAGATTGCTGGTTCTGATGAAAGCTCACTAACTGCATCGCTTAAGTCTGCTGAGTTGTCATACTCAATTGTGTATGTAGCATAGTTGTCATCACTTACAGTCAAGCTATCCAAACAAATACTTACATAGTTATTTGGCAAGTCAACACATTCACCTACTTTTGGGGGATTATCACTATCATCATTAAAGATGAAGTCATTTTCTATACCTAAAAATGGACCAGTAAACTCTGCTGTGGTAGATATTGTTGTGGCTAATTTTGAGTTTAAGTTATTTGTATTCCATACCCAGTCAGGATTGTCTTTATCTTCACCAACAAAAGCGTCTCCATCTTTATAGGTTTCAATTGCGTCTTTTCCTACTATCAAAGTTGCTGCAGATGCTGCCTGATTATTGCTATCGTAGAAAGTTTCATCATTTTTTATTTCTATACCATTAACAGTCTTTGTCGCACCAGATCCAATTGTCTCTGTTACGCCATCTACATCAACTACTATTGCACCGCCAGAACCAATTCTTGATAACTTAACAGTTTTACTTTCTACTACGACAGAGTCGCCAGAATTTAGGAAATATTCTGCTCCTACATTGGCAGTAAACTTTGTGTTATCTGTGTCATCAACGCCTGTAATTTTCAAATTCTTACCTAAAAATTTAATCTCTAATGGGTCTGAACTGGTTGACTTGTTAACTTCTATTGTCTCAGAGAATGCATAGTAATACTTAATGGAATCTCTTGCAATTTCCAAAACTACATCTGTTTGATAATCGTCTTCAGAACTTGTTAAAGATGTTTCAACTGTGACAGCATTACCGGCCTGATTTATTAATACAACCTCTTCTACATCATAGTCTGAGCTTTGATATGTTATTGCTGTATCTATTAAGCTTTCTATATCATCGTCTGCTAGATCTATATCCATTGTATAAGACTGTGCGTCTGATATGTTACTACCAAGAGGGATGTCTTCAGTTATTCCTCCAGAAACACTTACTGTTGTTCCTCCACTTGGAGAAACAGCTTTTACCTGCAGATCTGCTAACAATACGGATTGTCCGATTGTATCTGATGCAGCTGCATCTTGACCCACTGCTATAACACCACTAAAAACACCACCCTGAACGAAAGGCGCAGGATAGTCAGCGAGTGTATAGCTTAATGCTAGAGCACCGGTCATTGTAGCTCCTAAGAAAGCTGCGCTCGTAGAAAGAGCCGCAATTTTTCTCAACACTCTTTTTGTTTTCATGAACACACCTCCATGTGTTTTTTATACCCTTTAAGAGGGATATGCAGTCAGTTGCTTAAAGACAACCTATCATTGACTACATTTAGAT
>JACQIA010000032.1 GCA_016198705.1 Candidatus Aenigmatarchaeota archaeon | reverse complement strand
TTGCCAATACTGGAGAGGGCTATATTAATATTACAAATTTAAGCTTCTATGCTTATTCCAAAGAAGCTGTTAAGATTCTTGATGTTTATGCTATAAGAGGAAATGTTACTGCAGGATTAGAAACTTCTGAAAGATTGTTTAATATAAGTGTTGCTATTGGCAATAGCCTTAATTCTGCATACTCTGCAACATTGTGGCTGAATATCAGCAATTCTACAAATGTTGTTAACTATACTTCAAAGTCAATTAGTGTTCCTGCCCGGGATACGATTGTGGTTAATTTCACAGAAGTAAACACAAGCACCTGGAATCAGGGTGGATATGCAATGAGGGCTTATCTTGATTATGGATTGACAACAGAAATGGTTAAACCTTTAACCTTTAGGAATATTGCGTTTGCTGTAAGGACTTCTGCTTATATCTGCAATGGAACAACTGAAAGTTATAATATTACGATATTCCATCCATTTACAGATTTTGTTGTATACAATGTGAGCCTGAATGTTCCTTCTGGATGGAGTTTTACTCCAAGCTCGCAAGTTATTAATGCAAGCAGTTATGGGAATTACACACTAACATTCAATATCACTTCCGGGCAAGCTTCGGCTAATTTAAGCGTGAATGCAACTATTAATTATACTTATCCAAGCATGCAGAAGCAAAGGATTGCAAATTACAGCATTGAGAATGGAATGATACCCATAATAGATATTGTTAGAGAAACCCCAAAGTTAATGGGGAGGGATACTGTGTTTGACTCTCAATTAAGTGTGCATAATAAGGGGTGTGCAACGTCTGAAAGCGTAACTATTAAAGAGGTTTTATCATCTGGATGGACTCCAGCAAATCCAAGCATAAGGGATAATGAATATACAACAGATTATGGAAGGCCTGTAAGCTTGACAAGTTCTTCAACTGATTTGATTAACAACATTGTTTCATGGGGGCTTGGAGCTATAGAAGCGAATGAATATGCTGTTTTAACCTACCAGGTTAAATCATCAGGGAGCTTATCAACTCCTGGAAGCTTGGTGTATAATGCAAGCTGGGGGAATAGATTTTTGCGGGAATACTCGCCTTATGCAATAAGCACTATGAATTACACTTCTGAAAGCCATTTGGAGTTTGATTTAATTGCGATGCAGCTGGCTGCATTCCCCTGGAGTGAGCCAAGGTCTGTGCAACCCAATAAATCATACAATTATTCGTTAAAGATTGTTAATGTTGGGGATGCTGCAACTGGAACTAACTGGAATGCCAGCTTAGTGCTTCCAAATACGTGCAATGTTACCTATATACATGAATCTGCTTCTGGAAATTGGAATGAATTTAATAGGACATTACAATGGAACTTATCGAATATTGCTGTTTATGATTCATTGTATTTGAACTTCACTGTAAACTGCACAACTTCTGCGAGGAATACTTTCTATGCAAGGGGCTTTAGAGATACAAGAAACTCCACCTATGTGTTAAATGATACGAATATTGGCTGCTCGTCATCCAGCTCAAGCTGCTCCAGCACCAACAGCTATACCTTCAGCAAGCCAACAAATGCAAGGTATGAAAAATTAAGCGAGGTTGATTTTTATGTTAATTACAGCTGGTCTGGAATTAATTTAAGCATTGGTGAAGGAGGGATTAATTTTAGTGATGATTATAATGTGAGGAGAATAGCATGGCAGAATTTCTCATTTAAAGATGCAAATGGGAGATTGTGGAGCAATTATTCTATTGATTCTGGAGAGCAGGAAAGGTTCGGATTAGCAAGCAGGAGTATTGGGGTGTATGCTTCTGCAAATGGAACATATAATGCAAATGCAAATGTCAGCGTTGAGAAATTGGGATATACATGGCAAACAGGAAAATTCTTTGATGAAAGACAAGCATTGTATGCAACAACAAAAATTTATGTTTACAACACCCTTATGCAGAATGCAACATTATTAATTGGGGGGAATAGAACAAAAACAACTGGTGGATGGGGTGAGGAGTTTAACTTCACTGTGCAGGTAAGGGATAGATTCTCAAGGAATGTAACAATCTTTGCATGGCATAAGCCAAGTTCTGCTGCTGAATATGCTTTGCTGCCGAATGATACTGCAAATGTTACCTGTGCAAATTGCGATACAACATTCCAGACAATTAATTTTACATATGATTACCAGCCAAATTCCGGGAATCTGACTTCATGGACATTTAAGTTTAATGCCAGCAATCCTGATGGGAATGAAGAATTAGATGGATTTTCATACACTGTGGAGAAGGATGATATTGATATTGTGAATACCACTCCAGGGCAGAATATTACTGTAAACAGGTCTGCTTTTACATCAGTATTTAGTGCAAGGGCCTTTGATAGGGATAACAGCACTTATCCTGTTGGGGCTGCGGGAAAAATATTCCTTGATGCTTTTGCTTATGGAAGCTATGAATCATCTCCTCCATCCACAACGAGTGCTGATGGGTCAATCAATAGGACAATGCAGGGCGGAGATGGAACTGATAAGGCTGTTTACTGGTGCTCTGATACAAGCAAATGGTACCTTGGAATACATAGCTGGTATGGTGCCACTTCAGGAGATAATTTCTACAAGGACAATTCAACTACCGCGATTAATTTTACATTAAAAGGGGATTTATCCAATTCAACAATGACTGCATTTAGTGCGAATTATACAAGGGGTGTGTCAATTTCATTTACTGGAAGCGTTAAAGATGATTGCTCTACATCGCAGATAGACCAAACAAAGTTTGGATTGGTATTCAGAATGGTTAGAGGTGGAACAGCTTATGGGAATTGCACCACGCCGACAGATAGTTATACCTGCAGCATAGCAACTGATTCAAGCTTCCCCTATGGAAACTACAATATAACTATGGTTTCATTTGGCAGAGGAGGTGAAGTTGAAAATTATTGGAATGGAACAAGGAATACAGAGAATGCATTCTTCTTAAGAAGCGATATTTTATTGGATGCTGCGCAGAAGATTCCTTCTGGTGCATCAACCCCGTGGGGAAAGAGCCCATTTAACTTTTCAGTAAACATTAGCTCTGGAGATAATGAGAATGTTACTGTATATCTTTGGGTTAAGAATGCCACAACAAGCTATCAAGTAGAAAACCAAACAAGCTGCACAAGCTGCGGAAACTTTACATTTCTGACAAGAAGAATAGTAACAAACAACAGCATTGCAGGAAATACATGGACATGGAAGTTTAATGCTACCTCATCAACTGCTAATACAAATAACACTTTGGCTGAGCAGACTTTTGATGTTGCTCAAGACCAGGTTGATTTCAGGTTCTTCATAGGGAATAATACCAATGTTACTAGGTCAAGTGTTATTTCTCCTTTTACAAACTTAACTGCAGTAATATGGGATCTTGTTTTAAGCCAGAATACTCTTTTGACAAACACATCAAATGTAAGCATGAATGAAGTGCATTTCTATGTTTTTAATGGAACTAATTACCAAGAAAATACAACTGAAGTTACAAGAAATCATACTTCTTATTGGAGAAGCTTTAATCCTGATTGCAGCTTTAGTTCTGGACAGCAAGTGTGGAATGTGAGTGTTGCTGGGAATCAAGCTTATGCGAATAATATTACAAATAGCTATACCTCTTTGGTTGTGAATGTTATTGGAGATTTAAATGCTACTTATGCTTCTCCGTTGGGATTAGCTGAATATGAAAGAGGAACAAGCATTACTCTTTCAGGGAATGTAAGTGATGATTGCCTGAGGGGTGTTTCGGATGCTACAGTAATGTTTAATCTCACTAATGGGATAAATGCTTATTTATGCACTTCTTCTTCATCAAGCAACCCATATACCTGCAGCCAAGATACTTCGAGCATGGTTGTTGGGGCTTATAATGTTACCATGATGGCTAATAAATCATACAATAATAATGCAACTAATTTCAGCCTGAATGCTTTAAGAGTTAAATCCACTGCTGCGTTGATAAAAGCAGATGTTAGCCCCAGAGCTGATGGCTGGGCTCCAAGGATTGTCAGGGTATTTAGCGTGAATGTTACTGATAATTCTGGAGATACGGTTACTGTAAGGTTATATCAGAGGCATTCGACAATTACCGGGAATGACTGGCAGCAGATTAATACCAGCAGGGAATGCACTTCATGCACAAATACTACCTTGAATTGGACTACAAGCTATGCTGCAACTAATGTTTCCACAAATCCATGGGAGTTTAAGTTTAATGCTTCTGATACAGAGGGGAATGCTTATACAACATCAACATCTTCGACAGGAGATTATATTAATAATGATGATGATTTCTACATTGAGAAGGATAATGTTACAATAGAATACTTTGCTGGAAATGGAACAAATGCTACAATTGGAATACCAGCTTTGCTTATTTTAAGGGTGTATGATAATGACAATCAAAGTTACGTTTCTACCCCCAATGCTTCTGTGAGCTTTAATATAAGCAAGCTCGGGGCTGGGAATGCTTATACAACAATGTTTACCAATAATACAAATGCAACCGGATATGTTGTTTATAATTTTGTTGCAGACCCTAGTTTCATTGTTGCCAGGCAGAGCTGGCTTGGATTTACCTCAACTGCAGATAATGCATATCAGTTTAATTCGTCTTTTGTTTTCAATGTAACTACAAGGTCTAATGTGCCTCAACTCATCAATGTAAGCGTAAGCCCTCAAACAGGTGGGTGGGGGGACCAAAGAACATTTAATATTTCATTCTATGATGCAAATGATAGTGCAACTATTTACCTATGGCGGGCGAGTGCATTAGCAGGGCCATGGGTTTACATCAGTGAGAAGAATTATACTGCTGCAGGAACTACAAATTATTTAAATTTCGTGCAGACATTAAGTTGCGATATTCAGGGAACATGGTTTTATAAGTTTAATGCAACAAATTCAGCTGGAAATAAGAATTCTACTGCTGAAGTTGCTACAAATAACTTTACTATTGGTAAAGATGATGTTGCATGGTATTATCTTATTGGACAAGGAAGTGTGCAGAACAGAAGCGGTGGCCAAGGGAATGCATTAATCTTCCAAGCAAGAGATCAAAATGGAACAAATTTGACTAATTTTGCTGTTGAATTTTCAGTTACAAGCGATAATTCCACATATTACACAGATGCATTTTTAGCGAATAAAACAAATTCAACAGGATTCTCAAGATTGAATTTTAATCCAACATGTTTAAGCGAATATTCTGGAGCGCCAAAGTTTGCTGTTGGGGAGCAGCAGTGGAAAGTAAAAGTAAATGATTCTGAATTGTCATGCTATAGCCAGAATGATTCTTATTCAACCATTCCAAGAAACTTGTTTGTATGGGGAGATATAAGGCCTAGTGTGGCTAAGCCTAAGTACCAGAATGAAGCTGGGGGGCAGAACTTTACTCAAGAGGCTACGATTAACTTCTTGGGAAGCACCGTGGATGATTGCAATGATCCTTTAACATTGAATATTACAAACACAACAAAAGAAGTTATCTTCAATATGCTTCACCCACAAATGCCTACCAATGCATTTGTTTGCAACATAACAACAGAACTTGTGGGATCGAATGCATATTCCTGCGACTTTACAACTACGATTACTACCAACTCAAGCTGGTATAATGTAAGCTTTGCAACAAATAAGAGCTATTATTATGCAAATACCACAACTAAAACAGGGGATCCTGGAGTTTTCCATCTAGATGCTTTGAAGAGGCTGGCTACTCCTGCAACCTCGCCAACAACAGAAGGATGGGGAAGAAGAAATTGGAATTTGAGTATTGTGGCAAGCTCTGGGGACCCTGTAACTGTTTATAATATAAGCCTGTTCATGTCGCAAACTCCTCCTCCTTCAGACGCTAATAAATGTGATGCTCCAACATGTATAAACGGGACATCTGTTGTATGCGTTAATTGTGTTGATTCACAGAGATACTGGTTAAGAAACTTCACTGCAATTCAGCAAGGAACATGGTATTACAGGTTCCAAATGAAAAATGGAACTGATGAAACACTATCTTCATTTGATGCTGGAACGCATAAGATTACTGTTGAGGAGGATGATGTTAATGTTACTTACTTTGCTGGTGATGGTGCTGCGATTATAAAAGACACTCAAACTGCAATCATTGCTGCAAGAGTGTATGATAATGATTCCTTAACCTATGATTTAATTCCAAATGCTACTGTAACATTTAAAGTGAGGAGGGTTGGGTTTGGGGCTTATACCAATGGTGAGAAGACTATTGGAACAAATTACACAAATTCCACAGGACATGCCCAGTTTAACTGGAATGTTACTGATTGCGATTGGTATGAGGGCAGCCAAAACTGGACTGCTGAAGTTGCTGATTCTGAGCCTTATTACAAGCCAAACATGACTGAAAACAGGACTTTGAGCATCACTCTAACTGGATGCACTGCAAGCATTAGTGCAACGCAGATTTTATTGCCAAGGGAAACCTTTCAGTACAGGAACTTTACTATAAATGCAAGTGTTACTGCTTCTGTGGCAATTGCGAATGATGTTTCTGCAACCTTAATTGGTGTTCCTAATGGGTGGACTACGGAAGCTCTTATCAAAGATATTGGGAGTGTTGGAATCGGGGCTGTTAAGGATGTTGGTTGGATGATTAATGCAACAACATATGGAGAGTACAACCTTAGTGTGTTTTTCAATTCAAGCAATGCTGGAAACAGGAATATTAGCTCAAATAATTTTACAGTGTATAAGGAGAGAGCATCTTTAAGCGTGGATGGATTGCCTTTTAATCTTAGGGCAAATGAGGAAACTATTGTTGGAGTAAGCTGCGAACCTGGAGATTATAGATTAGCAACATTAAACATTTCATTAAATACAAGCCTTCAAAATTCCAAATTGAGAGTGTATGTGTATAATTCAACAGACTGGCTGGATGTTTTGCATTCTCTTCCTGTGAACACTTCAGGAAATTTCATTGCAGCGGAGATACCTGTCCTGAAAAATCAGCTTTACATAAATGAATCTGGAAAATGCAATGTAAAACTTAAAAACGTTGGAAATGCAAACATAAATGTTTCCTCTTTAATCATCTATGGGCATTATAGAGAATCAGCCAAGATAACAGACATCAATGCCAAAGTTAATGATACTATTGTTACAGGGATTGAGCCCAGTGAAAGTTTATTTAATGCAAGCGTGAATATCATGAGCAGCATTAATGTGAGCTATGCTATAACCTTGACTTTGAACATAAGCAACTCAACTTCTATTGTAAATTCATCCCTGCAAAGTGCAACGCTTCCAGCGAATGGAAATTTGACTTTAAACTTCACGAATATTAATACAAGCACGTGGAATCAGGGAGATTACAAATTAAAAGCATATTTATATTATCAGGGAGGAAATCTGCTGAATGAGACAAGAGAAGAAAATTTTGTATTCAGGTATGTGAATTTATCAATAAAATCAACCTCTTATATGTGCAATGGCACAATTGAAGAGTATAACGTTACCTTGATTAACCCATTTAGTGATTCTATAGGGTATAATATTTCCTTAACCCTGCCTTCAGGGTGGAGCTATTCCGGAACCCAATACATCAATGCT
>JACQIA010000039.1 GCA_016198705.1 Candidatus Aenigmatarchaeota archaeon | reverse complement strand
GTTCGACAGCATCCTAAGGCACAACGTGCAGTGGGTAAATAGAGTAAGGCTTGTCATTGTCGACGAGATTCATATGATTGACGATCCTTCTCGCGGGCCTACGCTGGAAGTTTTGATAACAAAATTAAAGATGATAATACCCCACGCGCAGGTACTTGGCCTTTCGGCTACGATAAGCAATGCAGATGAATTGGCTAAATGGATCAACGCCACTCTTGTGGTCAGCGATTTCAGGCCGGTGAAGCTTTACGAGGGTGTGTCATTCAATTCAAGAATTCATTTCAATGAGAAAGATGGTTACAATCTTGATGAAGGAATTGACATAGAGAACTCGATTGTTAAGGACACGATGAGGATGAACAAGCAGGTGCTGATGTTTACTTCAACAAGGAAGAATGCAGAAAGTTTGGCGGAGAGATTGGGTAGAACGATGAAGAGTGGAGTGAACAAGGTAGATAGCTCGCAGTTGCAGAAACTTGCAGGAGAGGTAGAGAATGTTCTTGAAAACCCTACTAGACAGTGTAAGAGAGTGGCGATGTGCATTAAGGCTGGCGCCGCATTTCATCATGCAGGACTTTTAGGAGAGCAGAAGAGGATGATAGAGGAAAATTTCAGAAATGGCTTGATAAAGGCTATTGTTGCAACCCCCACGCTTGCAATGGGTGTAAACCTTCCTGCGTTCAGGGTTGTCATCAGGGACGCCAAGAGATATTATCCTGGTATAGGGTCGATATACATACCTGTGATGGAGTACAAGCAGTTTGTCGGAAGGGCTGGAAGACCTACATATGACAGCTTTGGAGAATCCATTTTATTGGCAAAGACCGAAGGCGACGCCAAAGATTTGATCAACCAGTATATCTACGGCGAACCGGAGAAAGTTAGGTCCAAGCTAGCATCGGAACCTGCACTAAGAATGCACATACTGTCTTTAATCGCAAGCGGATTCTGCAATTCAGGAGGCACGTTAACTGAGTTTTTCTCGAAAACCTTTTATGCGCACCAGTACGAAGACATGGCGCTAATGAAAGAGCATATTGAAGAAATTGTAAATGCACTTGCCGGATGGAAATTCATTATTTCCAAAGACGGGAAGCTTTCGGCTACCAGAATTGGAAAGAGGATTTCAGAGCTTTACTTGGATCCCTTGACAGGGAAAGGGTTTGTGGATGCGCTATCGCATGTAGACAAGCGAAAGGTGACTGACATAAGTTTTTTTCAACTCCTTTCAAACTGTATGGAAATGAAGCCGTTGCTTTCTGTCGGGATGAAAGACATGGAAGAGCTTGAGCAGTTCTTGCTTAGGAATAGATCAAGCATACTCGAGGAGATACCGGAGGAGTTTGACGTAGAATTTGATGATTTCATAAAGTCTGTCAAGATGGCGATGATACTTGGCGGATGGATTAATGAGATGAGTGAAGAGCAAATACTTTCACGGTTTAATGTTGCCCCGGGAGAGTTGGTGTCGAGGCTGAGGAATGTTGACTGGCTGCTTTATGCACTGCATGAGGTCGCACTGCTTGATGGGTACAGGGACATGTTGACACCTTTGAGAAAGCTGCGCGTGAGGACAAAATATGGGATAAGGGAGGAGTTGATACCGCTCGTAAAGCTTGAAGGAATAGGGCGTGCGAGAGCGAGGAAATTATTTAGGGCTGGGTTATCCACTTTAGACAAATTAAGGAAAACACCTTTGGAGGCCGTATCGAAAATTGTGGGAAGCAATATAGCAGCAAATGTGAAACGGCAGTTGGTAGAAGATATCAATAAAACGCAACATACACTAAAAAGAACTGCAGAATAAATAATAGTATGCGCTGGCACGGCATAGCAGGAATATTTTTGATACTGTTTGCCCAATTTACAATGCTGTTGCAAATACAGCCGTTCGCAACTTTCTTTACAGCCATTATTTGGATTGGGTACGTCCTGCTAATCGATAGTTTCGTTTATGCAATGAAAGGCAACTCATATCTTGTCAATAGACGACACAAGTTTTTCATGATGTATCTTGTATCCATAAGTTTTTGGTTCATTTTCGAGATATATAACAAGTTCGCAGAGTTTCATGGATGGTATTATGTAAATCTACCAGAGTCCAGAGCCGTAACGTTTTTAATGGGAAGCCTGGCTTTCGGGACAATAATACCCGCTATATTGGAAACATCTGAGCTTGTCGGCAGTTTGCATTTATTCAAAATAAAAAGGCCGTGGGTTAGACTGCCGGTCGATGATTTAATAGCATACTTGTTGTTTGCCATTGGAGTAATTTTCCTTTTTCTCCCGTTTTTACTGACTACAGTTTGGATCTGGGCCTTTGTTTGGATAGGATTTGTTTTGTTGATTGATCCGATATTATACATCTTCCGTGACGAAAAGTCACTTTTGTATCAGATAAAGATCCGCAAATACAATGTCATAATATCTTTAATGATAGCTGGTTATATCTGCGGCTTTCTGTGGGAGTTTTGGAATTACAATGCATACACAAAATGGTACTACACAATCCCCGTCTTTGAAAACATTAAAGTATTTGAAATACCTGTTGTCGGATTTTTAGGATACGGGCCTTTTGCTCTTGAGCTCTATGTGATGTACGAGTTCATCAAACTTTTGTTATCGCGTCGAATATGGGGCAAGTTGATTTGAGCCGTTATCCTACAAAATGCCCCATTAAGAAGCTCAATCGACTAACATACTGCTCGTATCTTTCAAATAACCCATTTTTAATGTAGTGTTTCAACGCTTCAAAAGAAATGTTATCTTCAGGAACGTATATTCCAGAGATTTTAACTTGTTCTAATCTCGAATGAGTATCTGATGTGGCAACCCCTTTAAATCCATATTCTTCAGCTAATTTTTTAGCCATTCTGTTAGCTTGTCTCATATCTAAAAAGAATGGAAAGAGGTTTATATTTTGTGAATTGTGAGTTTCTAATTCATCAACCATTAGACAGAGTTCTCTAACAATTCTTTCTTCCTGTTTTGTTATTATCCTATACTTTATAGGCCATTCTCCAGTAGGAGTAACATAAGGATGAGTTGGGATAGCAAGACCACCTTGCTTATGGATTTCCTCCACAACTTTTCTCGGATCTAATATGCCATCTATGTTTATTCCACACCCGACAGCAAGAATATGTGGACCTAGTTTGCCTTCTAGAACTTCTTGCGATTTAATTACATATCCTTTATTCCCCCGGTAAGTTACTTCAGCTAAGATACCACGATCAACTTCTCGCACACCAGGATAATTAAGTACATCTTGATAAGTTACTCCATTGTATATTCCAGTTTCTGTCAGGCCAGTTATTCCCCAACTAAGCATTTTAAGAATTTTATCATATGATTCATGTCTGGGATGTGCATGCAAATCAGCCAGTACCATGCCTTCTTTTTCAGGCGGTTTAGCCATTTTCTGATCTTTTAAGTAAAAATATGGGCTCAGTGAAAATAACCCCGCTCCAAGAACTGTTAAGAAGTTTTTCCTGCTCATTATTTATCAACTTCGTATCTACTTCTTTCTCTGCCTAAAACTGTTGCATTAGCTGGTACTGTCATCCCATAAACAAATGCACCGAAATTGATTCTCACATTGTTTCCAATTGTCGAAGGCCAAATAACAGACTCTGAACCAACCAGTACATTATTCCCAATCACAACCTTCCCCACCATAAAATAATCAGGTCCATAATCATGTGTCCATATTCTAGCACCATCACCAATAATACAATTGTCCCCTATTTCTATTAATTCAGGGTGAAAATAATCAAACTGGACTCTTGGTGCTATTGTAGTGTTTCTACCAATTTTAATACCTAGCGACCTATATAGTTGATTTTTATCAAAAAAAGGTAGGTATGGCAGATATTTACACAATTCAATTGTGACAGCATTATAAATAGGTCTTGACAATCCATTAATTTGGTGCCAACTCTCTTTCGCAGGTTTAATTCCATGTAAATACAGCACCATTCCAGTATTTTCGTACAGGAATTCTTCTAATGTTTTGTCATCTACTCTAACTACTTCTAGCCCAGAATCTGATCGATGAAAGGATAATCTAACACCATCTAACAAATGTCTTCTTCTTAGACGGTTAACCATGCCTAAAGCCACTTGAGGTAAAGATGATTTATAGGTCATTAAATATCACTAAATAGTAGTATATGGAAAGACATAAATACTATGGGGTCGCTGGGATTTGAACCCAGGTTTCTCGGCATATGCTTACGAACTCCCGAAGCTCGTGTCTTGACCAAGCTGGACTACGACCCCGTAAGTTTCCTTGCAAATATCAGCCATCCGGTGTGCACAAGCCCCATGTTATGAGGCCTTGTAGTTCTCTCAGTCTTCCATTCCCTGACGATATTCTCAACAGTCTTTATATCTGAAAAATACTTCTTTAAAGCTTTCGAGACTTTAATGACCTCTTCCATTGTGGGAGAATAAACAACAAGCCACCCACCAACTTTCAAAGACTTGTAAGCATGCTTGATAACTTTCTCAGGACGCTGAAGATCCAATGTAACCATGTCGACATTCTTTTCATTAATGCCTTTGGAAATATCCTTCTCCTTTAGCTTTACATTTTCCAGTCCGGATACCTTTATGT
>JACQIA010000029.1 GCA_016198705.1 Candidatus Aenigmatarchaeota archaeon | reverse complement strand
TATTATGAACGATGAACAGCAGAAGATGAGCATGAAAGATGTCAAGGACAAGCTTATGGGAACAGTGTATCCAGCATCATTGCGCAGCAGAGCAAAGTTAGTCATTATTGGAACCTTGTTCGCTGATAATGACATCTATCAGTGGATAGCAGAACATTCAAGGTCAGGACAAGTATCAGGATGGATGTATAGAAGAACGTGGGTTGAGATGGATGAGATTGAGAAGAAGGTTTACATTTGTGTTGATACTGATGAAGAGGGAATACTTCGCAAAGAAGATACTGATAAGATTTATGAGTATGAAGAGCTATGGCAGATGAAGGTGAGTGATCCTGATAAGTTTAGCAGGGAATTTATGTGTGTGGTCATTACCAGTGAAAGTTCAGCGTATAGGTATGATGATTGTGTCGCTAATTATTTAGAAGGGGAAACATTTCATGATACTGAACGTGAAGGATGCAGATATGTCGCGGGGGTAGACTTCGCGAGATCTCCTGGCGATAAAGGAGACTTTACGGTAGTTATTTTGCTTGAATTAAAGACAGATGGGACAAAGATCATAAGGAACATGCTTAGACTTGAAAGCAAGGTTCATGCGAATGAGCAGGTGGAAGCGATAGCGGAATTCCTGAAGAGGTATGGGTTAGTGTATACGTTATGCGAAAGGAATAACATGGGAATGTCCATTATTGATTTCCTGCAGCAGAATCATGGTCTTTGGATTGAGCATGAGTATACGGATCATCCAAGAAGGAATGACATGCTTATGTTTATTGAGCATCAGTTGAAGTCTGGGAAGATCAAGTTTCCGAGAGGGGATGATGTGTGCAGGAATAAGACAGATATCATTATTGATGAGTTGATTCGGATGAAACATGCGGAGACAGCGAAAGGGTTGAAGACGTATAGGTCAACAGGACTGCACGATGATTGCACGATTTCACTTGCGTACGCTTGTAAATCCACGATATTGAATCGCCATAAGCCGTCACAGATAGAGGTAGTATCCGCTCCTTCAAAGATATTACGGATAGATGAAAGTGTCGAGTACATGTATCCAGGAAGACAGAAGGTGGAAGATAAAGGGGTGTTGACGCTATGACTATATCCTCTATGTTTTCTTCTTTTGCGCTAGGTGCTTTTATTTTGAAGAGATGGTTATTTCATAAAGGAGTATATTACGCATGTCCAAGATGTAATTTTCCATTTGATGAGAAGGAGAATCAATGTGGCAGATGCGGTCAACCAATAAAGTGGTGACGAAGACGACTATATATATTTCCTTTTGTATAATAGGTGAATAGCTATGGTAGAAGCAGATGGATCAGAACAGATTAAACAAGATTCTATAGTGTCAGCATCAGCAATAGATATGAGTTTGACTCCTGAATCTAAATCTGATTCTGTAGGGATGTTGTCAGTAGATCCTCGTGATCTTGCGAATGTAGGGGATAGACCAAGTCCGTTATTGTTGGTAGGTCAGCAGTCCAATACTACTCAGATAAACGATTTGCGTGAGATCAGGAAAGCACTTACTGCGCATCCGTTGGTTCCGCGCGGGATTGAGATTAAGATTAACGCGATGATGTATCGCGGGTATAAGATAGTAGGGGGTAAGCCTGAATATCATGCGGACATTATTAAATTATTGAATAATTCTGGTGGGTTGAGAATGATTCGCCAGTTCGCGAAGAATGCGTATGCTTTCGGGAATGGATATTTGCTATTAGTTCCAAATAAGGAAGGAACAGAAATAATGTATTTGAAGGAGAAGCATCCAGTCTATTTTGGGATGTATAAAATCAAGAAGAATTTAGGGGAGAAGAATAAGTATTATCCTGAAGAATCATTGGTTCCGTATAAGGATGAATGGATTATCGCGTTTAAAGAGAATACGCAGGAAATTGTAGGGTATTCTGAATATTGGTATGATGTAAATGAACGAAAGCCATATATCCCTAAAGGCGAGAAAGTTCCAAATATATTCCCCAAAGAACGAGTGGCGCAGTTGGTGTTTGATAGATGGGGAGATGAGTTGGAAGGTATTTCTGTTATTCAATACATTTACAGTACTATCAAGTATCTGCTTAATATGGAAGAAGCAGGTGCTGAGAAGATGTGGAGGGATGGATTTACGCAGAAGAAGGTAAAGCATAATCTGACTAATCCAAAAGATATTCATACGCTTCGTACTAATGTTGCGCAGTTGAACGCAAAGGATGTTATTCTTATCAATCAGGATACAGAAGTGGATTTGTTAATTCCAGGTCCTTCTCAGTTCCCTGATTTCTGGCCATTGTATGTCAAGCTTATTGCTTCCAGGTTAGGGATTCCATTGCCTTTCCTAACACAATCCGGGACAGATACGAACAAAAGCACCATTGATATCCAGATGGAGAAGATTAGGGAGGATTCGTATATTGATGAACTTGAGATTCAGGAAGTGTTCAAGGAAGAAGTGTTCTTGCCTGCGTTGCGGATGAAATATGGAGATAGTGTTTTGGAAGAAGATGTTCCCATGCTTATTTTCAATAGACGTAAAGAAGATGAAGATTTGTTGATTGATCGTGAAGAAAAGCGGGGACATGCAATTAAAGACATTACAGATTCAATAAAGAATCTTATTGAATTGGCTACTCCAGAAACAACTGCTGCTGCATTGAAGTTGATTAAGAAGCTTGAGAATGTCATTGAGACATTGCCTGATGAAGAACAGGATTTAACGAGTAATATTGGGGGTCCTGCAAATGGAGGATTATGAGTTTGTCGATCATCTAAGGGTATTGATGAATGTAAAGAAGAAGTTATTTTCTTTAACTGAATCGTTGAAGCCAAAGGAATATATCTTATCCAAAGATGCACACGGAGGACAGTTATCATTGTTTATAGATTTTGGAGATCATGTAAAAAAATATTTATTTTCAAATCCCAGATCAATAACTTCAGCGAATGTTGTTGATTCAACAGGAAATACTTCTAATGATCGGGTGTATGCCCCTACGTTGAAAACAGCAGTGAAGAAAAGGAAACTGAAGAAGAAGAAGTTTCAGGAGATGGAGTTTGATTCTTCTGTGAAGATATTGGATCGTGGAATTTGTTATGTGATGGAAGATAATGCCAAGTTCAAGGATTTTGATTTTCAAGGGGATTCAATGCAAGGACGGTATATCATGCGGAATATAGAATTTAAGGATGGAAGCAATGGATGGATTTGGTGGAAACCTGTGAAGCAATCTGCATGAAATAGAAAAATATAAATACTAAAGAAGAGTGTGATGTAGTATGATAATCAATGTAACTCCTCAATTTCATCAAAATCAAGTTCAATTAAGATTATCCAATGTAGCAGTATTTTCTGTGAATCCTGTTGAGCAGGAAGAAGGGGAATTGAATTTAATTTTTAAAGAACAAATAGGCACGTTTAGCAAGGAATCAGATCTTCCGCTTCGTGCGCAGGGTGAATTGATACGGGCAGGAACGTATCAGAATTATGGTACTATTTCTAAGGATGAATTGCGTAAATCATTTCAAGCGTTGCAGGGGAAGAAGATACGTTTGTTTACGCATCATGCAGCATATTGGGACAAGGTAGCGCAGAATGTCAGGAATGTGTTAGGGTGGGTGTATGATTTTGAATGGAATGAAGCACTTGGTGCTATCATGGGTAAAACTGAAATCTGGGATAAAGACGCGGCGTTGAAATTTTCACAAGGGCTATTAGATCCACAAGCTTTGGAACAAGCGATTGGAGTCAGTATGGGATTTAGATTCAAGAAAAATTATCAGACGGGAAATCTGTATGATATAGAATTTAAGGAATGCAGTTCTACGACAGAACCAATTTGTCCCACTGCCATACTAAAGTCCGTAGTTGCCTGATGTACGGAGAACGATATAAACTGCCAATATTGGGTCAGGATTGGACAATCCTTCCAAATGAAAACATTCTTCTTAATTTGCGGATTCTTCGGTTGATGAAGAAGGCAAGTGTTCAGTCCAATGAACGAATGCCAAGAGGATGGAGTTCTCAGCAGATAGCAGTTGAGTTTAATCATGGAATATTGGAAGTTATAGCAAGACAGAAAGCAGGGCAGAATATTAGGTATGAACACATGGTTGTCATGCCTGAGCAGAGGGTTACTATAGATGAAGGAAAGATTTCTAAAGAAGAATTGAATTATCAGAGTGCTTCAAATTCTAAGTCTGTGTGCGCTAATTGCAGGTATTTTAAAGGAGTAAATACTATGGAATGCAATCTTGTTTCTGGGCTTATTGAACCGCAGGATACGTGTAGTGCATGGGATCCTGGGTTCAAGAAAGTAAAAGAATATAAAGACAAGAACATTGTTTTATATGAAGGATCCGGTTTTATGTTTTCAGTACAAGTAGATAAGGAGGATGATATGCATGGTATACGGCAGGGGTAATTTGTTAGAACCTGAAAAAGTTCTTAAAATCATAGAGAATGGTGTTGCGGGATCATCTTTGCATCAGATTGCGAAGATGTCAGAATGCGGTGTGAAAGCTGTTTGGAAGTACCAAAAAGCGATTGGTTTAATATAGATTTATATGTTTCCTTTTACTTATAGATTAGTTCATGGCGAACGAAGTCTTGAACCATCCTGCGGTAACTGCTCTTATTCGGGAGAATATTGACCTTAAAAAGGAATTAGGATTATTTGCTAATCTTGAGAAGATCAAGCTTCCGTATGTGATGAAGGATGTCACGTTGATGGCTCCTGGATTATGGAACCAAGTTAATTTTTCTGCGGATGTTATTGCCAAGGGTACGTTTGGAACCCTGTTCAATAAAGAGAATAGTTCTGTATTTCTAAATCACGAAGATAATTCTGTAGCTACGTGGGTAGGAGATATTACCAATATTCGATTTGATTCTGCTACTGGCAAGCAAATAGGGGATTTGAATGTTATAGATAAAGAAACAGCAATGAAGTTAGCGTATGGTGCAAAGTTCGGTATTTCTCCTAAAATTGAAGCTAATACAGATGCACAAAATAATTTGTTGGATTTTAAGGTGTTGAATTATTCTATAGTTGTCAATCCAGCGATTAAGGATGCGTATATTAACAAAGATGAAGGTGAAGCTATTATGAGTGAACAAAATTTTGCCAAGTGGGATGTTGCCTTTATTAACAATCTTCCTGACAGTGCTTTCTTGTATATCAAAGATGGTGGGAAGAAAGATGATGAAGGTAAGACAGTACCAAGAACATTACGATATTTTCCTTATAAAGATACTAGTGGGAATGTAGATTTACCGCATTTGCGAAACGCGATTGCTCGTGCTCCGCAAGCAGATGTTCCTGCAAGTGTTGTGAAGGAAGTTCAAGCAAAGGCAAGATCTATTCTTGAAAAAATGACAGGTGGTGAAAAGAAAATGTCAGAACAAAAGTTTATGGATGAAGAACATATAGCAATGATGAAAAAATTATTGGATATGACTTCAATAGGAGAAATGAAAGCAGTGATTCAAAAAATGCTGGATGCGTATTCAGGTGGTGGTAGTAAACCAGAGACTATGTCTCAACAGGAATTTGGGTCTAATACTCCTTTGAAGCAGACAGAAGCTGCTGGAGATGGAAACACAATTGCTGAGAAGACAGAGAAATTGGATGTTAAGCCAGTAACAGCGAAGATGAGTCATGAGATCAAAGAACTTGAAGAAGCAGCAGGAAAGCTTTCACAAGCGTATGCTGTGATTCAAGAAAAAGAAAACTTGATTGGCAAGTTCTCTGATGAAATCAAGACTTTGCGCGGTCAGTTGAAATCTTATGAAGATGCTAAACAGATGGAATTGGATAAAGTTAGACATGCGCAGTTTAGCAAGGATGTAGATACTTATGCAAAATTCTATGGAAAAACAGTTGATGAAGTTTCTAAGAAACTCGCTACTTTCAGTGACGATGTTCGTACACAGATAATTAGCGATATTCAAGAGAAAGAATCTCAATTGGTATCTGTAGATGTAGGGCAAACGGGATTGAATTCAGAACAGCTTAATTCAGTAGCTACGATGAGTCAAACCAATAATGCTCCAGAAATGAGCAGAGATGAGAAGGTTAAATATCTTTTCAAACAGTTAAAAAAATAGGAAGGTGAATCGAAATGCCAATGAAAGAAGTAGGACAATTTGCTGATCCAAAAGCAATTACGCCAGCAGCAACAGCAGATGCTACAGGTTCCACATCTAACGATAGAATCTATGCAGAAGCAGTATTCGCATCAATGCCAACATTGTTGCCATATGAACAGTGGTTCCAAGTACAGGATCTTCCTGATGGAATCGAAAATGCGTTTTTCAGTTATGTCAAGAACTTTGATTTAACATGGACAAGCGTTACAGGAACAGGTAGTGATACAGGTTCTAGTATTTCTTCGACAGCAGGACCAGGATTAAACTGGAAAGAAGTACGACCTGAATTACAGGTTGCAGAATTGCCAGTTACTTATAAAGTAGATATTGAAAACCAGATTGCAAATTTTGATTTCTATGCAAAGCTTGGTGGACAATCTGTTCGTAAGTATCTTGTTCAGACTGCACTTGACGTTCTTGATACAGCAGGAAGCGGTACAACAGACGGTACAGTAGGTTCTGTGGTACGAGCAGCAGGCGGGTTCGCGACAACAGGTTCCATTAACTCTGGTTCCACATTAACACCATCTGATTTGGATGATATGAAAGCATTACTTAGCACTGGTTCTGATATCTATGTTCCAGATATTGTAGTTATGCATACGTTTCAATACAATCAATTGGTTAAGCATCAGGACTTTTCCTTGAACTCAAACAGCAGTGCAGCAATGCGCGCTACGTGGGATAAAGGAAATCTAGTTGCGTACAATGGAATGGAAATTTACCATTCAGAACTTGTCAATGGATATGCAGCAGGAAACTTTTATACAGTAGCTGGGCATCCAGTATTTGTATTCAAGAAGAAAGTATCTGCATGTCAGGCTTTGAAAAGTTCTCAATTCCAGATTAAGACGATTGATATGCCTCGTAACTTCATGAAAATTAAACAGTTCATGATTTATGAAAGTTCAGCAGTCTTGATTCCAGCAAGTATTGGATTATTGAGAGCATCTGATTAAATTAATTAATTTTTTATTTTTTTATTTTTTGTGCATATCATAAAAAACAAAGGACAGAGGGGATTGAAATGGCAAAAGTTAGATTAAAAATGAGTGTAGATGGGAATAGAAGATTAATTGGCAACGGAAGATACGAAATTGGGAAAAGCTCGTTTGTAACTGTTCCTGAAGAAGTGGCTATTGAGTGCCAAAGGGAAGGAATTTATGAAGTAGAGTTTGATAAATATCCTGCGCAAGTAGCGATGAATGATGTCAAATTGCCTCAATAAAAGAGGTATTATTTTTTTATGAAGGAGGTCCTGCAATATGGGAGATGATGGACAAATATTAAATGTAACTAGAGGAACTAGTATAAGATTTAATAGGGTTGGAAGTTTTGCGATTCCGGCAGTAGGAAGCGGTACTTTTAATGCAGGCAGTTGGTTTCCTAAAACTATCAAAAGTATTGAGTTCTATACTGGTGACACCATTTCTGCGGGTTCTTTTAAGATTCGAGCGTTTAGAACATTTGCAGCACCAACTTCAGTAACTACAAATTTCTTTGGAGAAATCATGTATGCTGTTACTCCTAAAATGGAGTTTAATGAAAGTACATATGACGCTAATGGTTCCGCTAAAGCTTCAGATCCTAACCAAGTTTGGTTTTATGCAGAATCAGGAGTAAGTACAACAGTTAATGTTTATTGGGTCGCGAAGCATGATTAAGGGGGTCTGCAGCACATGGTATGGAGCAGATCGAATATAAGGTCGGGAATTTTAGCAACCATTTTTGGTTTATTAGGATTATTTATGCTTGTTCAACCACAAGATGTAGGAATAGATCGTGGATATATGTATGTTATTCGGATTGATAATACGTTCGCGAGAGAAGCGAATTTCACAGTAAATACAAACCTTAATCTAACAAATCTTACACAGGCATCAGGAACCACGAACTTTACAGTGCAAAATGATTCCTTGCTTGTGTGTTGGTCACAAGATGGATCTGTGTTGTACGATACTGATGGGAATGGCGTAAGGAATATAAATGATTGTGTTCCGTTTACGATAGGGTGATTGGGAAAGCCCGTTGTTTCAATTAATTTCCAAAGTCTATTGGTGAAAGACATGAATAAAAACAATAAAGAAGGAAAAACAAGAATGCTAGTTATGTTATTTTTCCTAGTTTGGGCATTCTTTTTTTTATTTATAACCAATGTTCCTGAAATTTATGCTTCACATTTAGCTGATATAAATGCAACATTAATAGACTGGTGGAGTTTAAATGAAACTTTAGCAATCAATCAAAGAAATGATTCACGAAGCGGTATCGTTATTAATACCAGTGCAACAACAGATAGAAAGGGGAATAGAACAGATGCAATGCAGTTTAATGGTTCTGCAAATACAAATTTTGTCAATGTAAGTTGGTATAACTTATCATATGCAAACTTTTCATGGCAGGCATGGATATATATGAATGATACTCCTGTTTCAGACCAACCTTATTATGTATTTAGACATGTTGCATCTCATACAGGAAGTAATAATCCCACTGTTCAACTTTTTATTGCTGGTGACTGTCCTACCATTAATCCTTGTTTAACTTGGCAATTGAGAAATGATTCTGGAGGTATGGTAAATGCACGTTCAAATATTACAATTCCTATAAATGCATGGACACATATTGCAGGAACATATAATAATGATACAAAAAATCTTACATTATATGTAAATGGTACACAGGTTAATTATACTAATTATACAAGTGGAGATTGGTCACCTTCTTTGAGAACAATGTATATTGGTATTAGTAGGTCTGCTTCTGGAAATGGAGCTGTATCAGATAGTAACACTACATTTAATGGTAGTATTGATGATTTTGCTATCTGGAATTCTGTACTTTCTGGTGCAAATATATCTTATTTATACAATAATGGTACTGGAAGAACATATGAGAATATAACAGGTGATCTCTGTGGCGTTATCACCAGCAACACGACGTTAGACCAAAACGTCATTGCTCCTGGCACATGCTTCACAATAGGTGCAAGCAATATCTTCCTTGATGGAAATGGTTTCACGATAACAGGGAATACCACAGGAGCTGGTATTTCAAGTACTGGTTTTAGTAATATTACCATTAGAAACTTTGCAGGCATTCTGAATTTTACGAGAGGTATCGACTTTCTTAATGTTGAAAATTCCAGTATTTTCAATAATACTATCGTCGCTGCAAATGTGACCTTTGGAGAGGGAATAAGATTAGAGAACTCAAATAATAACAATATTTCGACAAATACGATCAATACATCAGGAACACAAGGCGATGGTATAAGTATATCAACCTCGCTAAGAAATAATATTACCTTGAATAGAATCACACCACAGGGAGGTGGGCAAGGTATCTTCTTTGGAGAAGGCAATTCCAATGGAACAATAATAAAACAGAATACCTTCAACATCACAGGAACAGGAAGAGCAATCTATATCCGTTCATCACATAATTTTGTGGAGAGCAACACCATTATTGATGCAGAGATACTCCTCGAATTTGGCGCTCATAATAATACGTTTTTGAATAACAATATCACTGCGGTAACAACAGCAATTTCAGATAGCACTGGAAACAACTTTACGAACTATCTTATTTACAACAATACCTTTGGAGAAATCCGCTGGACAAATGATACCAATGACAGCTTCCTGAAAGATTTGGATGTTCTAGGAGAAATAGGTCTTGGGATTAACTTGTTTATCGGCAATAATACTGCTTCATTGAACACCTCTGCATTTGGCAGTGCTCCGAAAATTAACTCCAGCGCAAATATTACCCTGTACGGATTAAATTTGGGAACAGTGAATCAAATCAGGCGTTTGGATGCATTTAGCACAAACAGAACAGAAATCCTGAACAATGGAGCAAATTGTAATGGAACAAGCTGCGAAATTGTGAGCTATAATGCAACAACAGGAGTTTTGCGCTTTAATACATCCTTCTTCAGCAGCCATACAGGGGTTGATACAGTCGCGCCTGCTGTAACAAATGTACGGCCAATTGCGAATAATTTCACCCCTCAGAATAGTGTTGTCAATATCAGTGCAAATGTGACTGGCATAGGAGGAGATGTCGATAGTGTCCTTGCGAATGTGACGTATCCTAATAACACAACAAAGGAACAGCTCCGTTTAGCAAAAGTGGGGGACATATACAATTACAGCTTTGGAAACACAACGCAATTAGGAACCTACAACATCACCTTCATCGCGAATGATACTGCTGGAAACATCAATGCAACAGAAAAGACGAATTTCACAGTTGAGCAGGGCTGTGGAACAATTAGCGCAAATCTAATCTTAACAAAAAACCTCATGAGTAACGGCACATGCTTTAACATCACAGCGAGCAATATCTTCATAGATGGAAATGGATTTACAATAACAGGAAATGGTTCAGGGCTAGGAGTGTTAGTTGGCAATGTTGAAAATGTCAGCATAAGAAACTTTGGTGGCATTGTTAACTACTCACTTGGTATTATTGCGTCGAGTGCTCTCTCTTTCAATATTACTATCAGTAACAATACGATAAGAGCAGGATCTGAGCCAGGGAGTTTTGGAATTAATCTCCAACGGCTCAGGTCAGCTACTGTAACAAACAATACTGTTACAACAACAGCGACAGGCATCACTGGAATCTTCCTGGGTCTTAATGCAAGTTCGAGCAACATTACTGCAAATAACATCAATACAACTGGAACAATTGCAACTGGCATAGGTATAGACTCAAATTCCAGTTTTAATAATATTACTGATAACAACATCACTGTCAATGGATCTTCTGCAGCAGGTATTGCAATGACAAATGGAGCTGCAAGAAACCTCATCAGCTCGAATACAATCTTTTCATTAAACGGAGCAGGAGTAAGTATGACAAATGCAAATAGCACGACTGTTGAAAATAACCGTATCAATGCCAGTAGTATTTCTTCTGCAGGGGGTATTTTCCTTAATAATGCCTCTCACAGCGAGCTGAGGAATAATACCTTATTGGTAAGAGGAATCAATTTGGTTGCGGTATCTGAGAATAATACATTGGTGAATAATAATTTTTCAGACGCGCCTTCCCCTCAGCTTACTGATTCAACAGGAAGTACATACATCAACTATTTTGTCTATAACAATTCCTTTGGGGAGATTCGTTGGACAAATCTCAGCTTCTTGCAGAATTTAACAATAGATGTTTGTGAGGATTGTGGAGGTATAGCATTAGGCACAAACCTCTTCATCGGCAATAATACTGCTGCAGTAAATTCCTCTGCATTTGATATTGGAGTAATTAATTCCAGCGCGAATATTACATTTTATGGATTAAATTTAGGAACTGTAGATCAAATTAGGCGATTAGAAGACTTTAGTACAAATAGAACAGAAATCCTGAACAATGGAGCAAATTGTAATGGGACAAGCTGTGCAATTATTAGCTATAATGCAACAACAGGAGTTTTGCGCTTTAACACCTCTTTCTTCAGCAGCCATACAGGGGTTGATACAGTCGCACCGATAGTAACAAATGTCAGACCAGTTGCGAATAATTTCACTGCAACGAATAGTGTCGTCAACATCAGTGCGAATGTCACAGGAGGAGATGTGGATATTGTCTTAGCAAATGTGACCTATCCAAACAATACCACAAAAGAACAGCTCAGATTAGTCAAAGTTGGAGACATCTACAACTTCAGTTTTGGAAACACCTCTAATGAAGGATATTATAATGTCACTTTTATTGCAAATGATACTTCCAATAATATCAATTCAACAGAAAAGACGAATTTCACAGTTGATTCTACAGGACCTGCTGTCGCAACAGTAAGGCCTGTTGCAGGAAGTA
>JACQIA010000026.1 GCA_016198705.1 Candidatus Aenigmatarchaeota archaeon | reverse complement strand
TAGTATATCTATATTCAAAAAAATTGAGACACAAAATGGAGGTGTTTTTTAGAATGCAAAAAATAAATAGAATGATTAAAAAAATTAGTGCTGTTTCTGTTGGTGCAGCTTTCTTGGGCGCAACAATTACTGGTGCCTTAGCAGCTGATTTGAGTGGATATCCAGCACCATTTGCTGATACAGCAGCAAAAAAGTTTGATTATCTTGGTGTCGTTGGAGCTGATTCTGCTGCCGTAGATAATTTAGGATTGGCAGACATTACAGCTGGTTTAAGTGCTGTAAAAGTTCCTGGAACTGGAGCTAGTGGAACAGTAAGTGTTGTAGGTGGGGATTCAGAAGATATTCCAATCGGACTTAATATTGCTTCATCTAGCCAATTAGATAAAGATATAGATGATTCAGATGTAAGCAGTTTATTAGATGGGACGATTAGTTTCCAAGGAACAGATTATGATGTAAGTGAAGTTGTTGAACTTGGTGTTTCAACAGCTAATACAACAATTCAAACAAGTATTGCTGGTCCATATACAGATGATGACTATGAAGATAGAGTTGTAATGGTTTCAGCTACAGATGCTATAAGATATTATTATGCATTTGATGAAACAATACAAATTAACAAGACAAAATCAAGCGATGCCTTAAGCATTAAGTTTTTAGGTAAAACATTAAAGATTACAAGTGTAGATTCGGATTCAAAGTTCACAGCTAATGTTGGGACAGAGAATTATTTACAAAATGGAGAAACAGTAACTTCAGGTGGAAAAGCAGTTAAATTAATTGATGTTGGAAGCGGCGGAAATGTTATAGTTAGCGTAGATGGTGTGCAAGATGTTATTGATGCATCAACTACAAAAACAATTAATGGATTAGAAATTAAGAATGACGCTACATTCTACACAGACACTAAAGCAGAAAGATCTGCTTGGCTTATATTAGGAACAGATGCGACTGAAAGTTACACGGATGGAGATCCATATGTTGGAGAAGACAAAGACGATCCAAAATGGGTTTGGGATATTGGTAACTTAAACACGAAAGGAACAACGATTATCTCAAATAATGCATCAAATGCTGCAATGATTGCAACAGGTTCTGGTTCATTTATCGGAGTTGAAAATGACTGGAATTATAGAGATGGTTCTGATTCAGATGCTATAGAAGTTGGAGAATGTATTGACTTGCCAAACAATTATGTAAGTATTTGCTTAGATAGTCTAACAGTAGCAGACGATAATTATATGAAAGTGGTGTTTGAATTGGCAGAAAGTATTGATTTAACATCTGATGCGAGAGTTCCTGGTTTAGCAACAGCAAATACACTTCATGTAACTGCAGCTAAAGAAGATTCAATTAAGTTACTTCAGTCTCAGCTGAACAATATAACTAAAGACACATTTACTAACGAGTTATGGCTTGCAAACACATCTGTATTCTATAAGAATAAAGATAATAATAATAAGAAAACATTTGCAGGTAATGTAACAAATGTAAATATTGATACAGGAGCAGGTCAATTTGCACAAATAGTGTTCGATGATACTAAAGATACAAATATGCGATTAAATCTAAGTGGATTGGGTGCTGGTCATGTACCAAACGTATCTTATTCGCTTGGAATAGATACACTAGGAGATTCTACAACTGACTTAGAAGCAAATAGAGATAGTATTGTAACTGCATGGACTGCAACATTAACTACAGTAACTCAGCTTGGTGCAACAAAATCAAGTGAAGAAGCTGGAGAGGTTCAATGGCAAGGCACAAATTTAGGAACAAAAGATGAAGACCATAGGACAAAATATGGTATAGTTATAAAAGATCCTAAGAGTGCTGGTGCAAGCGATAAAGTTGAATTTATGATACCTGGAGACCAAGTGCAGGCTAATGTAGTTGTTAAGGGGTTAAGTGCTGTAGGTGGTACAACAAGCACAAGCACAGGAAATGCTTTAGCAACATACGATCTAGCTCCTAGTGGAATGTTGGATACACAAGTAACAACACCAGCAAGCTATAACTTAATCTTAGTTGGTGGTCCAGCTGTAAACAGATTAAGTGCTCAATTCCTTGGGGTAACATATCCAGCTTATGGAGAAGCATCTGGATTAAAAGCCGGAGAAGCCGTCTTAAGCATGAAGGATAATGGAGACAAGGTAG
>JACQIA010000011.1 GCA_016198705.1 Candidatus Aenigmatarchaeota archaeon | reverse complement strand
TTATTTATAAAAAAGAGGTTGCTTCTTAGAAAGATGAACAAACGAACGAGAGTAATTTTAGTTGTCCTGATTTTAGTAACAGCTTTATTATCTATCAACTTGGTTAGCTCTCAGCCAGAAATTGATTCAGAAATTGAAGGATTGTTAGAGAGTCAAGGGGAAGTCCGTGCTTCTATAACTTTAGTAGATCAAGGAAGCATGACCCTAAATTTAAAACTCCAGCAAGAGATTGTTTCTAATCTTAGTGAAGAAGAGTTCAGATTAGAATACGTTTCTTCTATTGGAAGATGGTTTTCTGGAAATATGACATCAGATGGTTTTGAAAAACTAAAAAATTATTTGAACATAAGTGGGATTCATATACCCTTGCAAGGAACCTATCCGGCGTCATCAATTCCTGAGATTAAAATAACAGAAACAGAAAGATATTGCGAAGAAGATTCCGAATGTGTAATTGTGCAGAGAAGTTGTTGTGATTGTAATAATGGAGGCCAAGCAGACATCATTAATGAAAAATATATCAATTCTTGGGAGGATAGGTTGAGAGAAAGATGTGGCTCTTTAGGGTGTAACCCCTTTACGTCGAATAATGAAACTTGTTCTTACGTGGAAGTAAAATGTTCAAATAATAAATGTATCTTTGTGGATGCAGGGAGTGAAAAAAGTGTTTGGGAGAGTTATAACTCACTCCTCTTTATCGCATTGACCATTATTTTAATTAGCTTTATAATTAGAAAAAAGAAAAAATGAAGGTGCTATTGATCCTAATTGTGTCAATCTTTTTAGTAGCCGTAGGAATATCTGGTTTTGTACATGCTAATACTTTAATTTCTAGTGCTGGAGTTGACTATGATGCAGAGATAGAGGAACTATTACAAAGCCAACAAGAAGTGCGGGTTACAATAATGTTGAAAGTTCCAGATGAATTGGATTATAGTGAAACCATGACAAAAACGGAGATTTCAGGATTGTTTGAGCAAAGAAGAAATTCTTTTGAAGAAATTCAATCAATTTTCCTTTCTAGTTTATCGGAGCGAGATTTTAAGTTACAGCATAGATATTTGACAATCAACGGCTTTACCGGTAATATCACAAAACAAGGTTTTGAAAAGATAAAGGGCGATTCTGATGTTCTGAGTGTTCACATTCCTATTCAAGGAACTTACTTACTGACAACTTCAACAAAGATAATAAATGCAACCGAAGTATGGGAACTCGGTTATCGTGGCGAAGGAGAGACTATTTGTATCATAGATTCTGGAATTGATTATACGCACCCCGATTTTGGGAGTTGTACGACTGAAGAATTTCTTAACAACACATGCAAAAAAATTATTGGAGGATATGATTTTGCTGAAAATGACAGTGATCCTATGGATGTCGTTGGACACGGAACATTTGTCGCCGGCGTAGTCGCTGCAAACGGAACGATTGTAAAAGGAGTAGCAAACTACGCTAATCTTGTGGCTCTTAGGAATGGAATTACAGCTCCAGATGAGGAATATACAGCAAGTTCCGTAGACTGGTGCTTGGACAATGCAGCCCAATATAACATATCCATAATTTCGATTAGTAGTAGTTTTGGACTTTATAGTGATGATGACAACTGCTTCTCAACGAGGGATTTAGCTATTGCGATAAATACTGCCTACACAAATGGAATATTCGTGGCTGCTGCTTCTGGGAATAATTATTCAGTCGACAGGATTGCTTATCCTTCTTGTGTTGCCGGAGCTACTTCTGTCGGAGCGACAGATAGTAGCGATGAAATAACAGAATTTTCTGATAGGGGCCCCAACCTTGATTTATTGGCTCCTGGATATAGAATATGCGGACCGAGAGCCAATGGTACATCCTTCGGTAATCCAACTTGTATAGATGATGAACATGCGAATGCGAGCGGGACTTCTTTTGCCGCACCCCATGTCGCCGGTGCCGCCGCTCTTCTCCTACAAAGAGACCCAACTCTAACTCCCGACGAAATAGAACAAACATTAAAACTAACAGGCAAACAGGTTGATTCATGGAAGAGAATTAATGTTTTGAATGCAACAAATTCTTTATGCACTTGCACTGACTGGACTGCTCAAACATGCGGCGGGCCTACACAAGCTTGCGCGTCTTATGGAGACAGGCAATACACGAGAACATGCACTCCTTCTGCCTGCGAGATTGAAACAAAATGTGAATACGACCCAATCTGCCCGCTTCCAGGAGGCCCTGGCGATAGCGAAACAATAACGGTTTGTGCAAGCGGATGCAATCATACTATTATCCAAGATGCAGTCGACTATTCAGATAGTAATGATAAGGTAATTATTTTAGACAACAGAACTTACACGGAAAACATCGTCCTAAATTCAACTAGCACATCATATATCGACTGCCAAAATGGCTCAACAATTTATGGAGGAACAGGAGGCAAAGGAATTTATGCTATTTGGGTGGTTGGTCCGCAAGTAATCGGATGTAAAATAGAAGATTTTAGTGGAGGGGCTATTTATTTAGCAAACTCAAGTTATGGAAACATTAGGAATAATACACTAATAAATAACGGAATTGCAGGAATTTACTTAGAAGGAGAGTCCCACGATAATAAAATAAAAAACAACAACATAACAGGAAGCGGTGATTATGGTATCCACTTACGCGGGCATCAATGGAGTGGCGCCGTAGTTTCATATCAGAAAATAGAAAACAATTTGCTGGAGGATAATGCCGTTGAATCAATTTGGATCAAATATGGACTATATAATGAAATTAGAAATAATCTTATCTCAGGAAGCACAAGTGATCCTGGTTATGGAATTCACCTCGATGGGCTTAATCATATAGGGAACCATATAGTTGAAAACAACACAATTAGCGAAAACACTGTAGGGATTTATGTTGATGTATCTAATGATAATGATTTAGATGATAACACTTTCTGCCAGTCAAACGCAAACAAAGACATAGATATTTTTGATAGTACCGAAATATCAGGAGATAACAATCGCTGTGACAAACCAGGAATATGGAATGATACAGGGACTTCTGGATGCACATATTATTGTGATGACCCTCCAAATGTTATTTTACTCGACCCTCTCGATGGCTCGGTTGACTTAGACGGAGATATTAATTTTATTTGTCATTCAACAGACAATATCAAATTAGTTAATGCCACATTATATCATAACATAACTGGAGCGTGGCAGGCAAATCAAACAAAAAGCATAAGTGGAACATCAAACACAACAACATTTACAATTGAAAACATAATAAACGAAACAAAGTTTATTTGGAATTGTATAATTTTTGATAATTCTTCTCGTGGAAGTTTCGCAAGTTTCAATTGGTCAGTTTCCGTAAATATAACAAACTTTGCACCAACAACACCAATTTCTCTTTTATGCGACAGCACTCAATGCACAAACAATAACACTTTTATCGACGACATAGAAATAAATTGCACTGGTTCCACCGATAGCGAGAATAACGAATTAACTTATTCTATAGATGGATATTATTCCGATGCTACCCAAACACAAATCAATAAATTCACCAATTCCCTCGAGACAGAAAACCTGACTTTCTTCGGAAATGAAAATATAACAAGATACCTAAACATCGAGAGAAATGCAACCGTCATATCTGCTTATCTAAATTTAAGCACATACAACACTGGCGAGGGAGACACAATCTCTTTAAATAATGGTCTCATCACTT
Organism: Candidatus Aenigmatarchaeota archaeon; assembly: GCA_016198705.1. Classification (GTDB taxonomy): domain Archaea; phylum Aenigmatarchaeota; class Aenigmatarchaeia; order CG10238-14; family SCSR01; genus JACQIA01. The sequence goes on along the minus strand of JACQIA010000011.1, from coordinate 3,714 downwards.
ATTATAATTTTGAGCAAACGCAATCTTACGCAAATTTAACAGACGTGCGTTCAGGCAAACACAACGGAACATCAGTTGGAACAAGTTGGAACAGAAATGTGGCAGGCATACAAGGAAATTCTTGGAAAGGTAATGCTACCCCAGAGAATTTTATTTTTGTTAATGATTCAGAACAATTTAAATTTTCTGATGGAATGTCTGTTGGTATCTGGTTTAATTTAACTTCATCAACAGAAAATGGTGTTGAAGTAATAAGAAAAAGAGAACCTACAACCGAATGGACTCTCTTTGTGATTGGAGGAGGGTTTAGATTCAATGTTAGAAATAATTCTGGTTCAGAAAAGCAGACCCCTATCGGAGGAATATTCAATAGTGAAAATTGGACATTTGTAGTCGGTGTTGTAAATGATTCAGATATTTTATTATATGTGAATGGAAAAAGAATGGGTTCAACTCCAGAGAATTTTTCAGAGGGGATATTCCGAACAACATCAAATATTAGTATAGGGGGAGATTTAACTTCTGGCTATGAAGCCAATGGAAGTATTGATGAAATTGGAATCTGGAATAGAAGTTTAACACCGCAAGAAATTAGCAGCTTATTCAACGGCGGAAACAGCTCTGATTATCCATTTGGTTTAGCCGGCTTTCCGACAAATCCTTATCTTGAAATCGGAACACCGGATGGAACTTATGAATGGAATGTTTTAGGAGAATTCAATCAAACAAATAACAAAACAAAAGACTTATCAACATCTATAAATTCTGCCTTAAACAACGGAACTTGCAACTGTCAGGGATGTAGTTTAGGCGGAAATAATTGTTCGATTCCTTTCTTATTCCATTCAGAGACCGCAGGAATTTTGCAATATAGCAATATAAACATCAATTATCAGACAACAGACCCGGCATGGAGAGAAATAGGCAATCATTCACAATATTCTATCTTTGAATGGGACATATCTGAAATAGGAGAACAATCAGGAGTTGACTTAAGATGTAGAGCAATTGATTTGACAGGCAGTAATACTTACTCTAATTATTACGATCCTTCAATTAATATAACAATAAGTTCTGCCCTCGGCATCCCAATTCTATCCGTCATCTATCAAAACAACACCGACAGAACTTTCAAATTCATAATAAACAACACACTTGACTTTACATTAGGAAATATCTCATGGCAATTCAACACAGACGAAAGTGAAATTTTCTCAAGCCAAAACGTAACATTACAATCAAAAGAAGATATATTCGTCTTCACTCAACACAACTACTCCTCCTCTGGAAACTACACAATCACCGCAACCGCTTCCAACGAACAATACTCGACATCTAAACAAATAAACATTCAAGTATGAAACAAAAAATAAAAGTTATGATTGTAGTTTTCCTCTTAGCAACGCTTATCTTTCTCACAATACAAATTATCGAGGGAAAGAGCGTTAATCCAGAAGACGAAAGAATGATAGGTTATGAATATCTCAACAGCAACGGAGATATAGTAGAAGAATCTCAAGCAGAAGTCGTCCACATCTGGAATGAAATGCACGACTTTTATTTCAACAAAACATCAGGCATACAATTTACGAATAACTTCGACGAATACTGGACAAGAAACATTTTTTGCGGCGGCTACAAGCAAGGCAACTGGATTTACACATGCAATGACGAACTACCATTCAACTGGAATATCAAAACAGACAACGAAACATACGTGAACTACACAGGATACAAAGATTTAACAATCGGAGAAAAACAAGCAAGAGTCGCAATCAGATATGCCTTAGAAAATTATGACGGCAAACTAACAATTTATCTAAGCGTTGAGAACATCGGAGAAACAGATATCAATAATGACTTGGGCTTTGCATGGAAGTCAAAAGACATACAAATCTCACAAACAATTTCCGAAGATAAATTATTCATAAACGATACGAGTTACGCATTAAACGATTCTTTGGACATAACTTTTACAAGCTTAGAAAAATCAACTTATTATCTTTACGACGATAAAACTTTCGAATACATCGAATTAAACTGGGATGAAAATTTAAATTACGCTCTTCAAGTAAAACAAGAAGCAGAGCAATTCAATTCTCCTGTAACTTTAGCAATTAACCTTGGAACATTAACACAAGGAGAACAAAAAACAACAAAGCTATTTTGGATAGATGCTCCTGCTCCAGATCCAACTTGGAACACAGGGAACCACGACTTTTCGATTTGGACGACAGATACTTCGCTAACATGGAACTCCGGAACAAAGGTCTGTGAAGCAAATCTCACCGACGGCAACTCGCAAATAGTCGACTGCATAATGGGAGGCATACTTCCAAACATAAATTATAGAGTTCAATTCGTTCTAAAGAACAACGAAACAGCACAAGGAAACATCTCAATCGACGACGAACAACTTCTTTGGAATCTAAAAGTCAGGGACGACATTCACTGGGCCGGCTTCAACTCAACTCTCGGCTCCTGCGCATTCAATGATTTAGGTTCAGACGACGGAAACACAATTTGCGAAGCAACATTCGACGATTACTGCGAACCATTCTCTTGTTCAGAAGCAGTTCTTTCAGACGTTAAAATACAAAACAACGGAACAGGCCTAGTCATAATAAGAAACGGAAGCACAGAAGGTTTCATGTACAACATAACAACCGCGCCAAACGCAAAATCAGACAATCAAACTTACCTCTTCTTTGATGGACCTTTCGCAATAGACAAAAAGTCAAACAGAATACGACTACAATTAGTAGCAAACGAATCACAGGCAAGACAGGCAATCGAACAAGGCCTCTTCAACGTCCTTTCAAACTATTCAAACTTTACAGACAAACAAATTTACATACGAACACAAAACAATTTGCAACAAACCTCGACGTTCGACAAAGCCGTAACACAATCAAACAAAACGTGGGCTGTCAACTACATCTCACCAAATGAAAACTACTCAAATATGTTCAACATAACACCTGTTTTCTATGTTTTAGAATTAACATCAATGAACACAACAGAGATAACGCAAAGAGTTGAAGAGTTCATCACAAACACACTCTAAAACCCGCCCTTCTCTTTCTGCGCAGGCGTAGGTTTAGTCTTCTTGTATTTAACATAAACTATCAGCAAGATTAAAATTATAACTCCGACAATCAAATATCCTATCCACGCCTTGCTTTCGGACTTTTCCTTGACGCATTGTTCGAGACAACAAGCTCCGTCAATGCTCGACGCGGTTTCCCCTGAACAAACTTCGCCCCCGCTGCAAATTTTCCCGAACAATTCTGAACAATAATAAACAGAAGATTCGGCATCGCCCCCCTCGATATAATCTGCTTCAACTTCGCTTTCTTCTTTGGTGAAATTTATATCGATTAAAATATAATCCGAATTGTCTCCGGAGTAAGCAACAATCGCATCTTTTATTCTAGTCGAAGTAACGTTTTTAATGGTAAGGTTAAACTGCGCACTTTCATTAGGCTCTATAAAAAAATTCCCCCTCGGCTCTATAGAAAAAATCTCTCTGTTATAACTAAACAAAAGCTCGGTAAGAGCTCCTTCTCCGACGTTAATCACTTCAAATTGATAGCTCGTAGGAGAACTCGAAATCAAAGCAGTTGCCCTAATGGCTCCATGGCTAAACTTGAAGGAGTTAGAAACTTTTTCAATCTCTTCTAAAATAATCTCTCCTGGACGGTAGACCTTCAG
>JACQIA010000023.1 GCA_016198705.1 Candidatus Aenigmatarchaeota archaeon | reverse complement strand
GGCTTATGGTGGTGAGAAAAAAACTACCAGAGCATATTGTTGGTTAATCGTATGCTTATTGACACATTAATAAAATGAGAAGAATAAGCAGGAAGAAAGTTGGACTTGCATTTTTGATTTTAATAGTGACGGGAATGCTTGCTTATTTTGGCTTTGGTTATTTTGGTTCGTTCATGGGCATTGATGGTGATAGAGGTGCCGGTGACGGAGCGACAGGGATGAATGTTTTTGATAATGGGGAGAAAACTGCTGAGGATAAAATCTCCCGGGAGGTTAAAAACAAAATTGAGGAATCTGGAAATGAGAAGATTACAATATTGGTTAAGCATGATGATAAGAAGCTTGCTGCAAAAGTTGAGAAACTTGGCGGGCAGATAAGGGGAAGTGCTTTGGATTATATTGCTGTGGAGATTGATGCTTCTCAGGTTGAGGAAATTGCTGAGAATAAAAATGTTCTTGGAGTGTATCCTGACAGGAAATACTATGCTGCTTTGGATAATAGTGCGGGGATGATTAATGCGGGAAGGTTTTGGGATAATGATTATACTGGTGCTGGTGTTAAGATTGCAATCTTAGATACTGGAATTGATGAAAGCCATCCAATGTTAAGGGGGAAGGTTGTTGCTTCAAAAATATTTACAGGAGATAGTAATGCAGGGGATTTTAGAGGGCATGGAACCCATGTTGCAGGGATTGCTGCTGGAAAATATAATGAAGGGGGATATAATGGCGTTGCACCTGATGCTTTGTTGCTCAATGCTAAAGTATTGGATGATGCCGAAGGCTCTGGAACAACATTGCAGATTATCCAGGGGATAGAATGGGCTGTTGACCCGGATGTAAATCCTGAAACAGATGATGGGGCTGATGTGATTAGCATGAGCCTTGGTGGGGCTTACAGCACTCCTGATGCAGCGTATATTGATGCAATAAAATATGCGATAAGCAGGAAGGTTGTGGTTATCGTTGCTTCTGGGAATTGCGGGAATGGGTGCGCTAGTTCAAGCTGCGGGGGGTTTAGGGGGGTTACGGTTCCTGGGAGCGTTAAAGAGGTTATTACTGTGGGGGCTGTTGATGACAATAAAAATGTTGCCTGCTTTTCCTCTGGGCAGGATATTGATGGTGTGGGGATTAAGCCTGATGTTGTTGCTCCCGGGAAAAATATTGTTTCATCAGTTCCTTATGGCTATGATTCTTCTGGTTATGGCAATATGTCGGGAACATCAATGGCTACGCCGCATGTTGCAGGGGCTGCTGCTTTATTATTGGAGAAAAATCCCTCTTATACTCATGAGCAGGTTAAGCATCTATTAGAAGCGAGTGCTGATGATTTGGGAATTGTTGGCAAGGATACAAGCTATGGCTCCGGGTTTGTTAACCTGGAAAAAGCATTTTCTTTTGGGGATAATAGCGAGCTTGAGTATGATATTGAGTTTAATTCAATGATTACTAAGGATGAGATACAGGAAATAAAAGCCATGATTTTTGATGATGTTAATGTTGAGAATGTTTCTTTGCAATTAACATACCCTGATGGAGAGAAGAAAAGTTTTGATTTAGGCTTAATTATTGATAAGAAAGAATATGGGATAAACATCAGCAATCTTAATGAAGGGCATTATAATTTTGAGGTTGGGGTTGTTTATGATAATGGATTGAATTCTGTTAAAACTAATGAGTTTGATGTGATTATGCAGCAAGCTTACTCTGGGAGAATTGTAAGCATGGATTATTCTAAGGAGCTTGCTCAAGATAGTGTGATGGAGATGAATGTGAGCTTTGAAAATCTGAATGCAAGCCCCTTAAGGACTTATATTGAGGTGCAGTTGCTTAAAGAGGATAATGTAATTGATTCCTTTACTTCAGGTGCTGTTGATGTTGAATATGGGAAGGTTGATATTGACAAGATTGAAGAGATTGATGCTGAGGATTCTTTTTCATGCGAGGGTGAATTTAACAATGATAATTGTTCCATGGCTGTTGATGAGGATTGGGAAACTGCTGCATCCGGGAAAGATGAGGTGTGGGATAAGAGCATGGGATGCAGCAGGAACAATTATGTTTATGAGAACTTTACTATTGGGGGGTTTACTCCTGAACAACCAGGATTGATTAACTTCAGCTTGCGCACTAACTTAAAAAATGATTTTGCCTGCTCCATTGAAAAAGAGCTTCCTCCAGGGATACTGCAGCTTAGGACAAGTGTTGCTGGAATTAATAAAAATGGGGGATGCATACAAATGTGCATTGCAATGATGACTGAACATTATTATTCCTGCCCTGTTGAATATTGGGACGGATTTTCCTGGGCAAAAGCTTCCGGGGGGGTTAACCAAATTGATGGGAGCGGGTGCATGGGGTATGTTACAACATATTATGATGGCAAGGTGGTATTGCAGAAGAAAGAGCAAAAACCTTCTGCTTATAATTTTAATATTGAGATGCCTGTAAATGTAAGCCCTGGAAATTATTCTTTAAAGGTTATTGCGTATTATGAAAATGGGCAGGATGTTAAGCAGGATTATTTATTTGTGAAGGATTTAGATTCTCCAATTATCTTAGATGTGAATTATTCAGATAAGATTATTGAAAATTCTCCTGAAGTTATGCAGGTTACTATAGATGAGGATAGCGAGGTTCATGGAAATATGCTGATTAGCAACCCTGACAATGAGGTAATCAATATTACATTGAAACAAATTAAATCTCTTCCAAACCCTGTTGCTATTGGCTCATTTTTAGATGCATTGCATGGAGAGTATAAATTTAATTTTACAATATGCGATGAGTATGGGAATTGTGCTGATTCGGGAAATTATAATTTTCTTGCTGAAGAATGCGGAGGGAGTAAAGCATTAAGAAAAATATTATATGCGTATAATGATGAGCCCGGGCTTCTTGATGGCTTTAAAAATGATTATTGCATAGCGGATTATTCAATGGAATTTAATCCTGAACTTGGAATTGATTACCTGAAAAGATTTGATGGGGTTGTGCTTAACTCTGGCAATAGAATGGGAAAGATTACTGAGAATGATGCCAATGCATTGATTGAATATGCTGGGATGAATAAGAGCGTTTTATTGGAGGGGGCTGATATTGGGTTTCAATATGGGGATAATGAATTTATGAGGAAAGTTGCCCACGCTGTCTTGCTGAATGACATGTCTTTTGTTTCTTCTGTGAATGATGGTGTGAAGAATAATGTGAATATTATTAATAATAAAAACTTTTTATTGCTTAAGAACCTTGATAATGAGATTGCTTTTGATGCTGCGAAAAGCATGTATCCTGATGCTTTACAAGAGGTGAATAATGGGTTGAGCATTGCTTCATGGAGTGATGGGAAGGGGGCAATCGTTGCCAGTGAATATGGGGCGAGGACATTATTTATTCCATTTTCATTAAACGCCTTGAATAGTGGGGATGCTGATAAATTATTGCTGGAATCTCTTGAGTGGATGACAAATTACAGCGAGGATGATATTGCCTTAACTGGTGTTGAGCATGGATATTTGATTTCTGGTGAGAATAAATTTAATTTAAATGTTTTAAGCAGCAAGGATGTTGAGGTTAATCTTGAGGCTTTTGTTGATGATGCTAAGAATGTTGTGGTGGTTGAATTGGCTCCAGGGGAGAACTTAATTCCTGTGAACATAGATGTTTCTAAGGGGGTGCATAATATTAGCTTTAAGCTGAATAATGATTAT